>CALZHT010000089.1 GCA_945787445.1 uncultured Desulfobulbaceae bacterium | reverse complement strand
AAAGATGTTGCCTGTAAGGATCCAGTGAGTGAATTGCAGGAACACATCCTGATTTTAATCCATAGCCTGAGAGCCAAACAGCAGGAGCTTCAACACGCCCTGGATGAGGTAAAGATATTAAGCGGCCTTCTGCCGATCTGCATGGGCTGCAAAAAGATCCGCGATGACAAGGGATACTGGAACCAGATTGAGTCCTACATTACAAAACACTCGGAAGCCATATTCAGCCACGGTATCTGTCCTGACTGTTTAAAGGAATTGCGCCCTCATCTTGGCGAACTCTAGTTTCTGTCATTTTTCCTATCCAATAAATAACATCTTGCAAGAAGCTTTATATTTCCCAATCCAACTATACAGAGCGACATAGGTCCGATACATCCCATAAGGCTTTGTCAGTTGCTGCGGTGCCTGCTTATCCACCTCAGGCGGACTCCGCTACTTCCTCGCTCGTTCTTTATACCCGCAGGATGCTCGCCTGTTCAATCGGCAAGAACTTTTTGCGTCATGTATAGTTGGTAATAAAGACAAGTGCCTGACAAACTAAAGATTCTTCCTTGCCCATTTGATTTTCCTAATTATAGATGGTCTTTTATTCATTCAAACAATATACGTATTAACTCTACCCTAAAATACAGAATTCCCCCCATATCTTTTTCTGTAATTTCCTTTTAATAAAGTAGGCATACAATTCCATCTTCTATTTCGTTAGGTGTCCTCATAAAAGGAGGCAAGTTATAGCATGAATTATCAATACGCGATTTGGAATAAAAACTCTTATCAACAGGAAGTCTGGGTGTGTGAGGGGTGTCGAAATGCACACAGCGAATTGATTCTGATTGGCAAATGGCGATTGGTAGATCGAAACAGTGATCCGGGTTTACAATGCGATACATGCTCCATTCCGAAACAGATTGCTAAGCCTCAAGAAAGAATAGTATCCACCATGAGACGTTTCTTGGCATAGCAATGACAGAGTCTCTGAGAAATCGGTCATGAGTAGAGTAGGCTGCATCTGAAATTTTACGAGGGCCTTGAAACAGATTATTTCTCGTGCTATTAGCAATCCGCGAGAATCCATGGGAGGAAGAAATGTCATCAGATACTGAAAAAGAAATTGTGGATTTGCGGAATCCGGATTTGAGCCTGGAATATACATCCTGTATCCAATACAGCCAAAACCAGGCTGTTCTTAAAGGAGCATTGCACCAGAATATCCAGAAAGAGCAAATTATCCATGCGCAAAAAGAATTGGCCCAGGCCGTATTATTGGCAAACCAGATTGATCGCCTTGAAGGAGAACCTGTGGTCGATATGGTGCCGGCTCAGGCATGGTCTTTGAAACGCCCATTACCCTTTCCACGCTGGTTTGCCAAGATCTGTTCGAGTCGAAATATAGGCAAGGCCGCCTAGAAAATTTTTTAGGCCGCTTTTGATCCTCGGAAATCATGGTGAAAATCAATGCAGAAACTAGCAAAAAAGAAACAAGGCAAGCGAGCAGCGCAGCGGATCTTTATGGAAAACCTGGAAGAGGCTGTCGTGCAGTTGGTAAAGGATGTCAAAGAAGAGGCGGAAAAGGAATCATCTGCTTCGCCGAAAAGCTCCGCGCTCCTGAAAAAGTACCAGCGGTGATTAGCAGCAACACATACACATTCGATTATGCAAGCGTTGAGAGTACCGCTTCCGTTTTATATCCCAAAACAAGAATTTTTGATTATCAATAAAGAACACAAAAAAAGAGGCCGTAGGACCTCTTATTTTTATGTTGTTAACAAACTCTTTTTAGTTCATCCATTTTTTAAGTTTATCTATCTCTTCTTGAGTGAGCACCAGTCTCCACGGACCTCGATCCCCTTCCAGCAGGGCCATGGATTTGTCAAACAGAGTTCTTGTGTTGCCATACAGCTGGCCAAAATTTTCGACTTCAACACTTGATAGTGAGACAGCGGTCTTGAAGTCCCCGATCGCTTCTTCTTCTTTGCCAATTTCAGCATACGCCATGCCGCGAGCCAGAAAAGCTGCTCCCCGCCTATTATTCTTCATTATTGATCTGCTTAAATCCATTATTGCCATATCAAAATTCCCTTTGTTCAGATAGGCAATGCCCCGGTAATAGTAGGCTCTTTCGTTTTCTACATCAATACCGAGAACATGGTCGAAGTTTTCAATTGCCTCGTCGAAATTTTGCAGACTAATATAAGCAGCACCTTTGCTCAGATTAATTAAAACCGGATTGCATCCTTCTTTTTCAGCCTTGGTCAACATATCGATACTTTCTTCCGGATGTCCGGTTATAAACTTTCTCTTTGCCTCATTAAGTAATTCAACACTGTGTGCCATTATAAAAACACCTCCTTGTGGTGATAATAGTTATTATCTCTAACACAAATATAATTACTTTTAGTGTTGAATGCAGGGTGTGCATTAATATATTGGCAAATGAAGTCTTTTTTATTTTTATATATTCGAATAGTTACCGTCTTGCCGTTATAAACAACTTTGGTATATCAAATATCTTGACATTCAAACAAAATACTTTTAATTAGAGAAAGTTATTTATGAGATCGTTATGGAAATAAACAACATATTTTGGATCGCCATGCAGAGCAGTTTTGTTCTGGGACTTGTTCACGGTATAAATCCCTGCGGTCACTCGTGGCTCATTCTTGCTCCTTTCGTTGTTGGAGAAAAGGAGGGCGGCAAAGTAATATTCTTGACCGCTTCTTTTCTTGCCGGCACCACCCTGGCTAGTGTCCTGTTGGGTATGACCTTGGGGGCCATATCCCTTGCCATTCCTTCATATTTTGAATCCTGGGTTGATATTGTCACATCGGTGTTACTGATGATCATCGGCGCAATCCTTCTGATCAAGCCCCATGTGCTGCATCACCATGGCCATAATGACCATGAGGGGGAAGCCTGCTCAACCCATAACACCCACATGTACAATGGCTCAAATGGCTTGACCAAAAAACAGAAGATAACCGGCACGGCCATTTTTACCATTGGCTTTGTCAACATGATCATCCCGTGTCCGACTGTCGCGATCATGTATAAATACGCACTTGATTCCGGCAATTATGTGTCCGCAACTCTAGTGTTTTTGGTTTATGCCCTTGCCACCGGAATAACAGTGGCCGGGGTGATTTATGGGATTTATCGGATAACCGGTCTTCTCAAAACCATGTGTCAAGATTGGATAGAGACAGCTATCATGCGGGTGGCTGGAGGTATTATTATTTTCTTCGGCATTTATGCCATTTTTCAACATTAACAATGTAGAGAAGACACCTGATAATGGAACATTCTAGCTATGACATTGCCAGGCTCGCATCATTGATTATTGAATTTTATGAAAAAATTTCTTCGTGGGAGCACGCAACAGTTAAAGGCAGCGGACTGACTCCCGCCCAGATGCATGCCATTGAAATAATCGGCCAGGAAAAATCTTTGCGCATGAAGGAACTTGCCCAGAAGATGGGGGTGACAACAGGTACTTTGACTGTAATGGTTGACAAGCTTGAGGGCCTTGGACATTTGGAACGCAAACCCCATGAGAAAGACCGTAGATCTTTTAAGGTCCGGCTCACTTCCAAGGGGCGAAGACAATTTAATAAACATCGGCAGTTTCATCTTAACCTGGCCCAGGATATTGTTGCAGATTTTTCGTCTGCGGATCTCAAAATATTCCTGGCAGGTCTGGAAAAAATAAATAGTCAATTTTGATGGCCCTGTAAAAAGTCGGGAAAGCGGTTAACGTGCCATGTAATTTCAAGAACTTACACCGTAATACAACGATGAACTGGCAATAGCTTTGTAAGAAGTCCCGGCTGAACTTATCGCCCGTCTCATCATACTAAATAAAGGTGGTTAACGCGTCCGCGTAGCAGACAATTCGTAGTTTCTATGAATTCATCAATTTTAAGATACTTCCGGTCTTTATTTGGAACTAGAAAACCTGATCCATAAGGCACAAAGGCACAAAGGCACAGTGGTACAGAATTTTTTATGATATCGAACAATCATGCGCACCATACTATTTGTTAACATCGGCTCTTCACTAAAACCTGCTTTGGCTGTCGCTGCTGTAAAGTCTCTGGGTAATCAATCGGTACAGGTTTCAGCTGCGGCCGGAGATTTGACAGCACCTGACGATGCGGTCCGCCAAATTATGGTCGAAAAAGATCTTGAATGGCCCACAAAAATAATATCCATCGATGCGATTGATTTTTCAGCTTTTGATCTGATTGTGAGTTTTGCCAATGGCAAGGGATTTTCAATCCCCTCGCTTCCCGGCAGCCCGGCGGTTGTTTACTGGAATGTCCCTGATCCGCAACAAAAAAAAGGCAAGCAGGCTATTACTGTATTTCGAACCATTCGGGACCATATCTTTCAGCTGGTGCATGATCTTTTGGGACAAGGATATGTCACCGCCCTTACTCAGGCGAAAAAGAACGCTGAGCTTGTCATGGACAATCTGGGTGAGGGAATTATCGCCCATGATCAGCAACGCAAAATATTCTTTTTCAATAAGGCGGCCGAAGAGATAACCGGATATTCCCGGCAGGAAATTGTCGGCCGGGATTGTCATGAAGTGTTTCCTGAAAGATTCTGCCGGAGTAAATGTTCATTCTGTGATCTGACTGCCGTGCCTGCTCTGCCGGAAAAGCCTTATTCCTTGGTTATCAGGACAAAGGAAGATCTGTCTAAGCAGGTTGAGATGTCTGTGGTGGCCATTACTGATTTTCTGGGAAACCCGGTGGGGATTGTCGCCTCTTTTCGCGATGTTACCCGCGAATTTGAGCTTGCCACCAGGCTAGGTGAAATGGAACAGTTTGCCGGCATCATCGGCCGGGATGCAAAAATGCAGGAGTTATTCCGTCATATCCGTGACCTGGTCAACAGCAACGCCTCCGTACTTATTCAAGGTGAGTCCGGCACGGGCAAGGAGCTGGTGGCTGCGGCCATCCACAACGAAGGAAGACGGGCCAAGAAGCTCTTTGTGCCCATTAACTGCGGAGCGCTTCCTGAACATCTACTCGAGTCCGAACTGTTCGGCCATATTAAGGGCGCGTTTACCGGGGCTATCCGTGATAAAAAAGGACGATTTGAATTGGCAGACGAAGGCACCATATTCCTTGATGAAATAGGCGATATTTCACCGGCAATGCAAGTCAAACTGCTGCGAGTTCTTCAAGATGGTACCTTTCAAAGAGTCGGTAGCGAAGAGACTATAACAGTGAATGTGCGGGTAGTTTCTGCTACCAATAAGGACCTGCAGGATGAAATCGCCGCTGGTCGGTTCCGGGAAGATCTTTATTACCGGTTATGCGTGGTACCTTTGTACCTCCCTCCTCTTCGTGAAAGGCGAAACGACATTCCTCTGCTGGCCGATCATTTTTTAAAGCAGGTTGTCGTCGAAGAAGAGCGCGCTGCTGTAAGCCTATCTCCTGAATTGATGGAATATCTCATGAATTATGATTGGCCGGGAAATGTGCGTGAGCTGCAAAATGTAATTCGCTATATTCTGGTGCGATGCCAGGATGATCTTGCCAAAGTTCACCATCTGCCCGCCAATATTCGGGAGCAATATACCCGTACAGTTCAGGTTGCAGGACCGAGGAAGCGGCGTGCTAAATTGGATGTGGCCTCTGTTCGTCAAGCACTGGAAGCTGAGGGCGGCAATAGAGTGCAGGCCTCCCGCAGGCTCAGGGTGTCTCGGGCCACACTGTATCGCTTTCTTGAAAAGAATCCTCTCGTCTAAATTTTTGTCTCTGCCTTTGAACACGATCTGATGTGTCTCATGTTGTCTCATGTTTCTCTATGTGTCTCATTAAAATTGAGACATGTGCGCCTGCATTGGTTCATTCTCCTGCTTTTTGTGATTTTCTTTAATATTTTATCTCATTATATGTGGTTGTCAAAGCCGACCAGTCCACGCAGTTGTCTCATTGATTTACTGTTATGAGACAATCTTGCCCTTGTTTCCTGCAAATGGTTCAACCGTTATTTGGTTAGTTAATTGTCTGATATTAAAATAAAAAATAATTATTTTTCGAAAATTATTCACTATGGTCCGTCTCTTGCTATTTCTAAAGAGACATGAACCAGAGTAATGATTTAATCAGACAGATAATAGATATGACCCGTCGGATGATTATCCTTGCCGATGAAGGGCATGCCTTAGCAAATGATGACGGTTGCCGATTGCTCATCGGTATTATTCAGGACTGCGCCTATAAAATTCGTAAAAAGGCAGAACAGGAAAAAGAGGAGCATCGGAAAACAAGTGAATGGAATGATAGAGCTGGTAGCGAAAGACAAGCAATTCAATCTAAACAGAAGAATGTCGGACTTGAAGCGCTCTAATGGTCAAATTTTAACGTTAATTTTTGAGGAGGAATACAATGGGTTGTGCAAAAAAAGGCTGCGGAGTTTCACAAGACATGACAGACGAACATCGCAGCATTCTCAGGGCGTTAGCTGCTCAGGATGAACCCCAGGCGGGCAAAGAGATTGCAACATTGAGTGGTATTGACGGCAAATCAATCAGTAACAACATCAAAGCATTGCGAAATAAGGGATATGTGGAGAGTCCGGTAAGGTGCAAATACACCATTACTGATTCTGGTAAAGAAGCCCTATCGTAAAGCATGAAATACAATCAAATAACAATAACGAGGAGTTTCCAATGAGTACGTTAGTGACACGGCAAGCACCTGACTTTACAGCGCAGGCTGTTATGCCGGATAATTCATTTTCTGAATTATCCCTTTCCACCTATCGAGATAAATACGTAATTTTGTTTTTTTATCCCCTTGATTTTACCTTTGTCTGCCCTTCGGAAATCCTGGCTTTCAACAAAGCTCTCGAGAAGTTTAAGGAGAAGAATTGTGAAATACTGGGCGTTTCTGTGGATTCGCAGTATTCGCATTTTTCCTGGAAAAATATGCCGGTAAGCCAGGGTGGTATTGGACAGGTTCAGTTTCCCCTTGTTGCCGACCTCAATAAGAAGATATCAAAGGATTACGGAGTACTGCTTGAAGATGGGGTTTCCTTAAGAGGATTATTTCTGATCGATAAGGAGGGTGTGGTGCGGCACGAAGTCGTCAATGATCTTCCTCTGGGAAGGAGCGTTGATGAGGCCCTGCGTATGGTTGATGCGTTGCAGTTTTTTGAAGAATACGGCGATGTTTGCCCTGCCGACTGGAGACCTGGTGAAGATGCCATGAAGCCCACGGCAGAGGGAGTTGCTGATTATCTTAAAAAGCATGCTAATTGATTGAGTATCATAATTTTTAACAGGAAGGAGTACACGATATGATGAATCTTGAAGAGTTAAAAACCAAAAGAGAATTGATTAATAAAATTGATTGGACCATGACCCCGGAAAAGGCCATTGATATGTATTTGGAATGGGGCGCTGGCTGGACCCGTGGCCATGATTTTGTCAGCAGCCCAGGTCAGGAATCCCTGTATTTTGTTATTTTTGATTGGGAAGATCCGCCGCAGGTCACGCTTATCCGCAGGAACACGTTTGGCGCTACCGAAGAGGCAAAGATTTCTGTGCCAAAGGATCTTTTTGATAAGGCGGTCGAGGAAGATGGTTATCGACCAGGAGTAGGGGTGCATGCTTTAAATAAACAACTCAAAGAATGGGTATGCAGTGTTATTGACGGACCACCTATGGAATATGCGGCTTAATAAGTATAAATTTAAGGTAACATGAAGAGGAGATATCATGGAAAAGTATGAATGCGATTGCGGCTATGTTTATGATCCGGCCGAGGGTGATTATGAAAACGGAATTGATCCCGGCACCCCTTTTGAAGCATTGCCTGATGATTGGGTCTGTCCCAAGTGTGGCGCCGGTAAAGAATACTTTACGAACATAGGGTGACATTCTATCCGTCAAAGCGAGTAACGCAAGATTAGGAGCCTGTCGGAGAATTCCATTTTATTACGATTGGCTGCAAATTTCGTATCCTGCGTTGTCAAACTCAAAATCTCCTCAATATAGCAACGGCTATGCCTCCGGGGATTTTGAGCTTGTCGCCTTGTCTACAAAATTTTCGCTCAATCTCATGACAAATTGAGTTCTCCGACAGGCTCCTAGGCGCTTCTTCATCTCCACAGTTGAAGAGGCGCTTTTTTTTGGAGTAAACGTGTATCAATTGATAAACGTTGCATCCTGTGAAAATACATATTCTATTTCTGATAAATTGAACACGATCAGCGAGTGCATGAAAGATAAAAAAATTTCCTTACGTACGGATGTTGTTTGTTCACTTGCGTTGGGTGGATGCGATTATTCCATGCTCGAAAAGGGTGCCGGGTAGCAATTTTATGATGATATTTTTGCACAAGGTATGTAAATAATCCGGCGGATTATGTTTCGCGTGCGCAAGCAGCCGCGGGAAGCTTAAAAGGTGCAAGGGTGAGTTGAATGGTATCAGTGAATAAAAACCAGGGCAAATGGTATGAGAGATACTTTCCATTTATTGCCAGAGGCCCTGAAATGCAAATTAAATGGCTGGTTTCCACATTCAGCAAACAGATATTGACCGAACAGGAAGTTGCTCCTTATATTCGCATCTTGCTGATGGACGATGATGTTGAGAGAATAGAATATTTGCGGGAAGGTTTGAATACATTGGATAGCGATATTCTTGAAAAGATGCTTTCCTCGGCAGATATTTATGACGTTCCCAAACTCTTTGGATTAATGAAAAGTCCAGAAGTTCGCCATGCGGTTATTGCCCTAAAAAAAACGCCGCCTCCCTATGAGAAAAGGCCATTCTTTATCCTTGACAAAGTTTTCCACGCTATTCACAACAATTCGAAAAAACTTCTTAAAGAAGCAGCAGAAGCGTTGCGGATGAGCGGCGGAGCCCCGGAGCACTTTGAGGAAACCTACGCCAGGTTCCAGGAGATTGTCCAGGATGAACAGATTCTGAGTACTCTTTTCCCCAAGGCCAAAGGTTAATGACCTTTACCCGTTTGCTATAGGGAAAGAAAGGTCAGGGATTTATGTATTGTTTTAATAAAAAAAGCTCTTCCCTTTCGGGCAGAGCTTTTTTAAAGACAAGATTTGTACACAAAAGCTATTTTGCTCTGGCCATTGCGCGTTTGGACGCCTTAAGGGGGTTAACCTTTACTTTGGCCGTGAGTACTTCCGGTTTGGCATGAGTGGCAAAATTGCAGATACCTTGTTTCCATTTGGCTTCCGGTTTTGCATAGGTTTTGCAATACTTTTCTGAGTTGGCCTCAACGATTCGTTCACAACCCTCACACCTTTCCACTATTGGTTTAAAGAAACCACCGGCGATCAATTTATCCGCCTGGGATTCAACGACATGGATATTTTTCTTTGTAGCCTTTGCCATGAAAAAGCCTCCTTGTTCGCCTAGCAAGCGATATGCCTTTTAGATAAATTTTTTTTCTTACGTATCAGTCAATCAGTGTGCAGCCATGATGAATGACAATTTCAATTGCACTCCGATTTCTGAAATGACTGTATGGACTATAGATAGTATTCGAAGCAAATCTTGATAAAAGAAAAAGAGGCGTATGTCAACTAAAAACAATATGTTTTCAGCGCATTTATGGATCAGCCAGATCCACCGATAATAATCAAAGGATCAGAATTATCAAATTTAGCCTAACTGGCTATTGTTTTTAGTATTTTTTTAATATATAAAAGAAGGAGTGATTTAGTTTTTCAATGAAAGGAGCAATGCATGCCTAAATACATCTGGAAAGGGGTCAACTCTTACGGAGAAAAGAGAAAAGGGAAGATGGAGGCCTTTAACGAGGCCGCAGTCCAAGCTCATCTTAAGAAGATGAGGATCACTCCCTCATCGGTAAAAGAGGCCCCTAAGGATCTTTTTGAAAATATTGAGATGTTCAAGCCGAAAGTGACTGGTCGAGATGTGGTCATCTTTACCAGGCAGCTTTCTACAATGATTGATGCAGGCCTTCCTCTTGTCCAGAGCCTTGATATCCTCGCCAACCAGCAGGAAAATCCCACCTTTAAAAAGGTGTTGCGGGAAATCAGGGTTGACGTTGAGACCGGTACCACCTTTGCGGACGCCATGAAAAAACATCCACAAATCTTCGACAACCTCTACAGTAATATGATCGAGGCTGGTGAAGTGGGTGGTATTCTTGATACAATCCTCAGCAGGCTGGCTATTTTCATGGAAAAGGCAATGGCCCTCAAAAAGAAGGTGAAGGGTGCTATGACCTATCCGGTTATCTGCCTCTGCATAGCTGTAGTAATTTTAGGGGTGATTCTTATATTTGTTGTGCCGGTTTTTGAGAAAATGTTCAAGGATTTTGGTTCCGCATTGCCGGCACCGACTCAAATAGTCGTTACTATGAGTAATTGGGTGCAATCCAATTTTATCTATTTGGCCATCATTATTGCCTTGATTATTTTTGGAATTAAAAAGGCCTACAAAACTGAGAAGGGCCAGAAAAAGATTGACGAAATGGTTCTTAAGGCCCCGGTATTTGGCGAGTTGGTCCGTAAAGTTGCGGTGGCCAAGTTTACAAGAACCCTTGGCACCATGCTGCAGAGTGGCGTGCCCATCCTTGAGTCTTTAAATGTTGTGGCGCGCACCTCCGGTAACAAAGTAATAGAAACGGCAGTGTTCAGAGTGGCGGACAGTATCAGCGAGGGACGGCCAATTGCTGAACCCTTGGAGGAGACTGGAGTTTTTCCCTCAATGGTCGTGCAGATGATAAACGTTGGCGAACAAACAGGCGCCTTGGATGCAATGCTTTCTAAGATAGCTGACTTCTATGATGAAGAGGTGGATCAAAGTGTTGAAAATTTGACTGCCATGATAGAACCTTTTATGATGGTTTTTTTGGGTACAGTCATTGGTGGTTTGGTTGTAGCCATGTATCTGCCTGTCTTCCAGATGGGTAGCGTTGTTGGATAGTTTTTGGGGGGACTAAATGGGAGAAATAATAGGTGTTTTTGCGCGGGAGGTGTTGGATTCAAGGGGGAATCCAACTGTTGAAGTTGAAGCCCATCTTGATAGCGGCGCCTTTGGGAGAGCCATTGTGCCTTCCGGTGCTTCTACAGGGAAAAGAGAGGCCTTAGAGCTGCGTGATACGGCGAAAAAAAAGCGCTACCTTGGCAAAGGTGTTTTGCAGGCTGTTGCCAATGTGAATCAAAAAATAGGCCCCGCAATCTGTGGTTTGGAGTCCACCCAGCAGGTGGTGGTAGATCAGGCCATGCTGGAACTGGATGGTTCGGAAAACAAGAAAAAACTTGGCGCTAATGCTATTCTGGGTGTCTCAATGGCCGTGGCAAAAGCCTCAGCCCAGGAATTAGATATACCGCTATATGCATACTTTGGCGGCGTGAACGCTAAGGTGTTGCCGGTTCCAATGATGAATGTGTTGAATGGCGGTGCCCATGCCGATAATAATGTTGATATCCAGGAGTTTATGATAATGCCCGCCGGGGCTGGTTCTTTTTCTGAAGCTCTCCGCATGGGCGTCGAGACTTTTCACAGTCTAAGGGCTGTATTAAAAAAGGCTGACCACCAGACGGCGGTTGGCGACGAAGGCGGTTTCGCGCCCAACTTGCGATCTAATGAAGAAGCAATGGAATCACTTCTTGAAGCCATTGTCAAAGCAGGCTATAAGCCTGGCAAGCAAATATTCATTGCCCTTGATGTGGCTGCCAGCGAAATTTATAATGCTAAGACGAAACGGTATGTTTTGTCGGCTGAAAAAAAACCCGAAAAAACTGTGGACGAACTTATTGGTTTTTATGAAAATTGGGTGAAGAAATATCCTCTCGTTTCAATTGAAGATGGGCTGGCTGAAGGTGACTGGAAAGGGTGGAAAAAACTTACTGATAAACTTGGTCAAAAAGTTCAGTTGGTAGGAGACGATGTTTTTGTTACCAATACCAAGATATTGTCTAAAGGAATAAAAGATGGAGTAGCCAATTCAATTTTGATAAAATTAAACCAGATAGGAACAGTAACAGAAACCGTTGATGCCGTTGAAATGGCCCATCGCGCTCAATTTAGTGCTGTTATTTCACACCGCTCAGGTGAAACGGAAGATACAACAATTGCAGATTTGAGTGTTGGCCTTAATACCGGCCAAATAAAGACAGGCGCGCCATCCCGCACGGACCGGGTCGCTAAATATAACCAGTTACTGCGGATCGAAGACGAATTAGGTGCTGCAGGCAGGTATCCCGGAATTGGCGCTTTGAAATATATAACTTGACAAAATGTAGTGATTTTGATTTGTTATGCCATAATACAATAGAAGGAGGCAGGCATGACCTTGACAAAGGCGGATTTGGTCCAAAAGGTTTATCAAAACCACAATTTTACTAAGGCTCAGGCTACAGAGGCAGTAGAGGCATTTTTAAAGATTACTAAAAATTGTCTTGAAAATGGAGAAGATCTATTAATCAGCGGCTTTGGCAAATTCAAAGTCAAGAAAAAGAATGCCAGGCGCGGTAGAAACCCTCAAACGGGTGATGAACTCATTTTATCTGCAAGAAAGGTTGTTACCTTCAAGCCGTCCGGAATACTTCGTGACAGAATTAACGGCGAATAAAAGCAAACCTGGGGTGCCATACTGAAAAGTAATTATTTATTGACACCTCCCGACGTATAGAAAACTGGACAAATAAGGCGGGTTGGATTCCCAATTTCGGGATACAGCCCGTCTTTTTTATTGGCAAAGGAAATCAGCGAGACACGAAAAAAGGTTGCAAATTTGACACAACAGAACAAAGATGATGCTGCTTGTTAAACAGGAAAATTTTCATGGACAAGGAGGGATGAGTAAGAATGAATTCCAGCCAGCAGAATTATGATATTAATGCCATTTTAAAATTACTGCCCCATAGATATCCTTTCATTTTGATTGATCGGATTCTTGAAGTAGAGCCGGGAAATAAGCTTGTCGCCTTGAAAAACGTGACAATAAATGAACCATTTTTTCAAGGGCATTTCCCTGCCGAGCCTGTAATGCCAGGAGTGCTGTTGCTGGAGGGCATGGCCCAGGCCGGGGCTCTTCTTGCCTATCTCACTGACGAAGATATGATAGGTAATAAGTTAGTGTATTTCGCTGGACTTGACGGAGTAAGGTTCCGCCAGAAGGATACTTTTGGCGATTGTAATGAACATTCATCCTACTGCTGTAATTGACAAAGGCGCAGAATTGGACAGCACCGTAAAAATCGGACCGTATTGTGTCATTGAAAATGGTGTTTCAATCGGTTCGGATACAGAAATCGGTTCACATGTGGTGATCTCAGGATGTGTGGACATAGGTGCCCGAAATAAGATAGGTCCCTTTTCAACTATTGGTCTGCCTCCTCAGGACTTAAAATACAAGAATGAAGAAACAAAAGTAGTGATCGGTGATGATAATATCATCAGGGAATATGTCTCCCTTCATCGAGGTACTCCGGAGGGGAAGGAAGTCACCACCATCGGCAACAGTAATTTATTGATGGCCTATTGCCATATTGCCCATGATTGTTCAATCGGTAATTATGTTATATTGGCGAATGCTGCGACTCTTGGCGGCCATGTTGATATTGAAGATCGGGTAACTGTTGGCGGCTTAGTGGCAGTCCACCAGTTCAGTCGCATTGGCGCATTTTCATATATTGGAGGCCTTTCCGGGATCAGTAAGGATGTGCCGCCATACATGATCATTTCCGGCATCAGAAATCAAATGAGGGTTACAGGCATTAATCGCATCGGCCTGAAACGATGTGGTTTTGATACTGAAACAATCAGAAAGCTTACCAAAGCGTTTCAGATTATCTTTCGGACCCCTGGTTTACTCCTGCAAGATGCTTTGTCAAAATCTCTTCAAGAAATCCCGGATTGTGAACCAGTCTCCCACCTGGTGCAATTTTTCAAAACATCCTCTCGCGGTGTAGTCAGAGCAAGCAGTGATGATGAATAAGATCGGTATTATTGCTGGAGGAGGGCAATTCCCTTTGCTTTTTGCCCGGGCTGCCAAAGAAAAAGGAAGGGAGGTTGTGATCGCCGCCCATAAGGGGGAATCATGGCCGGATATTGAAAAGGCGGCAGACAGTATATGCTGGGTCAAACTGGGGCAGCTTGGGAGAATTATTAAATTTTTCAATTCCCTAGGGGTCCGAGAAGCTGTACTTCTCGGAACAATTACCAAGACCAAGATTTTTAAGGATGTCTTGCCCGACCTAAAAGGAATCACCTTGTGGAATAAAATTGATGCGCGTCAGGATGACGCGATTCTCCGCGCGGTCGCTGATGCACTTGAGAAAGAAGGCATCAAGGTCCTGCCGTCTACTATGTATTTGCAGCAGCTTCTGTTCCCTAAAGGGATTCTAACAAGTAAAAAGCCATCGTTAAGCCAGGCAGAAGATATTACGTTCGGATGGGAGATTGCCCGGGCAGTGGGGAGACTTGATATTGGCCAATGTGTGGTTGTGCGTGATCGCACCGTTTTGGCAGTGGAAGCCATTGAAGGCACTGATGCTACCATCAAGCGCGGCGGCAGTCTAGGCAAAGAGAATGCAGTTGTGGTCAAGGTGAAAAAACCTGATCAGGATTTCCGTTTTGATTTGCCGGCTATTGGCATGACCACCATTGAAAGCTTGAAAGAAGTTAATGCAAAGGTATTGGCGGTGGAAGCAGACCAGGCCCTTCTCTTTGATGGCGAAGCGGTTATTCGGCGGGCAAATGAGGCCGGTATAGTTGTGGTAGGTATAGAAGAGATGTCTTCAGGAGAGCTTGATTATTAATACCAATTCGCATTCAAATTCTAAATAAAACCCTTGAGAGCAATAATTGTCAATGAAAGCCATGGTTCTGGCTGCGGGGCTTGGCACAAGGCTCCGTCCTTTCACTGAGATTCGTCCAAAGCCATTATTCCCTGTATTGGATACGCCGCTTCTGCGTATTCTCATTGACCAGTTACGCAAGGAAGATTCACGTTTAATCGTAGTCAATGGACACCATCTCAGGCAACAAATTGCCGATCATCTTCATGGTGAGAAAGATATCATTTTCCAGAATGAAGAACAGATTCTCGGTACCGGTGGTGGATTACGGAAGGCGCTTGTGCATTTTGATAAAGATCCTGTCCTGGTCACCAATGGGGATATTTTCCATACTATAGATTATGGTGAGGTATATAAGCATCATTGTGGGTCAGATGCTGATGTGACTCTGGTATTGCATGATCTCCAACGTTTCAATTCCGTCCAGGTTTCTGAGGACAATTATATTGTTGGATTTGGCAATGAAGTTTCTTTACAGACAAATAGAATCAGGCATCTGGCTTTTACCGGTATTCATGTAATTAATCCGGCTCTTTTAACCATGGTCCCACCGGCAGAATTTTATAATATTATTGATTTCTATCGCGAACTCATCCATTCCGGCGGCAAAATCAAGGCCTTAGTGGTTGAGGGGCACCACTGGGTGGATATTGGTACTCCTGAAGATTATCTGGGACTCCATTCTGCATTGTTGCAGGGAGAGTTACTTTCCCCTGTTGCACCAATCAGCAGGCCTTGTTTCATCGGGAAAAACGTAAAAATTGCAAAAGATGTAAAACTGCTTGGTTGGGTTGCCATTGGTTCCGGTGCCTCGATTGGCCGCGGCGCTGTAATAAAAAGGACAGTAGTCTGGGATGGTGCAGAAGTGAGGGCTGGCGCTCAATTAACCGATACTATAGTGTATTGATATGGAGCAGATTGTAGCCAAACACCAGATGGACAACATTCTTGCCCTGTTGCAGGAAAAGGAGAATTACGACAAAGGGCGATGGCGGGTTGAATGTCTTGTAGGCAGCGGTTCTGAAAGGAAATTTTTCAGAATCAAGCAGAAATTCGGCTGCAAAGATATCCCTCTCGCTGCATTTCTTGCAATTATGCCGTCATTGTCTAACTCGAGAGGTATAAAGGAAGCACGCTCCTATTACCGGATCGGCAGACATCTTCATGCTCTCGATGTTCCCGTGCCGCAGATATACGGTTTTGATGAGATCACAGGTCTAGTGCTTCTGGAAGATCTTGGTGATGAACATCTATACGATGTAGTGCAAAACAGCTCCTCAAATAATCCGCTAGTCATAAAATTATACCACGAGGCTGTCGAAGCCTTGGTCCATCTCCAACTGGGAGGAAAAGAAGGATTTGAGCCGCAATTTTGCTGGGATACGGCAAGGTATGATAATGAGGTCATGTTATGGGAATCTCGTTATTTTTTGGATGCTTTTTGTCGCAAGTATCTCGGCATAAAGGAAGTTGAGGAAGAAGTGCATAAAGAGTTGAAGTGTCTTGCGGAACGAAGCAGCGCAGAACCTTGTGTGTATCTGATGCACCGTGATTATCAGTCAAAGAATCTCATGGTGTGTAACGGCAAAATCAGGGTAATTGATTTTCAAGGGGCGCGTTTTGGACCTCTGGCCTACGATTTGGCTTCCCTTCTTGTTGATCCCTATGTCAACCTGGATGATGACCAGCAAAATGAATTGTTTTCTTATTATCTTTCAGTTCTGGGAAAATACCCCCCGATAGTAATTGAAAAATTTATCGAGGGGTATTTTTATCTAGCGCTGCAAAGGAATTTGCAGATCCTGGGCGCTTTTGCTTTTCTGAGCAAAAAACTTCACAAAATGTTCTTTTCGCAGTTTATAGAGCCGGCTTTGGAATCTCTTCGTAAACACCTGGACAAACCTCAAGGTGTATTTTTTCCTCAATTGAAAGCACTCGTCGATACATGTTATAAAAAGCACGCAGCAGGCGACCATAGTCGGTAGCGCTTTCTTCCATTGTATTTTCTGGAGACACAATGAAGCGGACACAGTGTTCTGTTGTTGCCCTCATCGGGCGGCCCAATGTTGGAAAATCCACATTGTTCAACAGACTTACCAGATCAAATAAGGCCATTGTTGATCCAACCCCGGGTGTAACAAGAGATCGCCATTATGAACAGGTATCCTGGAATGACCGCAGGTTTATTCTTGTTGATACCGGCGGTATAGAGCTGAACAAACAAGAAGAAATGGCCGGTTTGATCCATGACCAGTCCCTTCAGGCAATAGAAGAGGCTGATATCCTCGTATTTATTATGGACGGCAAAGAAGGATTGATGTCGGAAGATCATGAAATAGCAGCATTGCTGCGTAAATCGAGCAAACCGACATTTTACCTGGTCAATAAAATTGACGGCCCTGAACTGGAACATGATGCGCTTTCCAATTTCTATGAACTGGGTGTTGAAAATTTGTGGCCCATATCATCAGGACACGGATATGGCGTCAGGTCCTTTTTGGATAGCTTTGCAGAAAGCCTTGACATTAGCGAAGAAATTGACCAACTCCCGGATAATACTATTCGGCTTGCCTGCATAGGCCGGCCAAATGTCGGAAAATCATCTCTGATAAACCGTATGATTGGTGAAAACCGTATGGTTGTATCAGAGAAGGCAGGGACAACACGTGATTCGGTGGATACGCTTTTTGTGCGAGGTGATAGACATTTTCTTTTTATCGATACCGCTGGCATCAGACGGAAGGGCAAGGTGCAGGATAAACTGGAGAAATTTAGCGTGATGCGGGCTCTTTCCGCCTTAGAACGCTGTGATGTTGCACTCATCCTCCTCGATGCAAGTGAGGGGATAACAGAGCAGGATACAAAGATCATTGGCTATGCGCTTGAGCGGGGTCGTGCCTGCCTTGTTCTGGTAAATAAATGGGATCTGGTAAAGGATAATAAAAAGAAGCAACAGTGGATCCTTGATGATATTAAAAAGGCTGCAATTTTTGCAGGTTTTGCGCCTGTACTATCGATTTCGGCATTGCGGGGCAGCGGAATCAAACGGATTTTTCCTGAGGTTGAAAAAATATATCACCAGTACTGCCAGGAGTTTACTACGAATAAATTAAACAGGGTATTAAAGAAGGCGGTGGAAGCTCATACTCCGCCACTGCACCAGGGAAAGCGGCTGAAACTTTATTATGTCACCCAGGTTAAGGTGAAACCGCCGACATTTATCATATTTGCCAATTATCCTAAAGGGATACACTTTTCCTATTATCGTTTTCTGGTCAATCAGTTTCGATCTCATCTTGATTTGCAAAAATCGCCCATCAAAATTGTTCTGAAAGAGAGGGTCAGGAGAAAATGAATTTCTCCATGGCCCTGCTTTAAAGAAAGAAGTACTATTTTCTACGAATTCATCGCAATCCAAAAAAAATATTCCACTGGTGTTGATTTGTTTTCATAAAAGAAAATAGAATGGACTCATTGATGAACACGATCTGCAAGGTTTCCCAAGGCTTGTTGGCGCAGAGCGGAAATCCCTCTGAAACAGGACCGCGGGAAGCTTCAATTGTAAAAATGTAAGTTCATCGAGCTATATTTTGTAACTCATAGATTTTGTTTGGGGGCGCAGCTCTACAAATTATTGTTTTATGACCATTAAATAAATCATTGGGTTGCATTGAAGGAATTGGTGACATGAAAATTTTTTCTCCCACCGGCTCCTTCTTTATCAGGGGTACCGCTAATGGCACAATTATTATCGCCATTCATTGCAGCCTTACGAGCTGAAACCGACTCCTTATCCGAAAAATTTATTGCATCGGCATCGGAAATTCTCATCATAGCCAATAAATCTGTAATCGAGACATGGCTACCAATTTTTACAGATGTTACGACCGGACTTGCTGACTGGATGGAAGACAGTGGAAAACATTGTCTAGAGACACCGGACATTTTCCGAGGTAAGCGCGAAGAAGAATATACCGATGTCCTTTCTGTTGAGATTGTCAGGAAGGCTATGGATGCACGTGTCAGGTTTGAGTCATTTGCCAGGATGCTTAAGGTCATGCGCATGAAATATGTTGATTTCATGGGTACGCTTGCCCCTGAAATAGAGCAGTTATTAGTCGTACGTTGTATTCATACCTTTTGTGATACCCTTGAAATTGCAGCATTTGCCAAGTGGCATAAAAATGAAAAAGAGCATCATAAGAGAAGATTGTATAAGGCGCGGAAAACAGTACTCCAGGAAAAGAAGCGCTACCTAACTATTTTTCAGCGCATTTCAGAGCCGGCCTTTGTCGTAGACAGCAACCTGTGCCTGGTTGAAGCAAATATATCCTTGGAAAATTTTTTTGGGATACCTACGGAAGATCTGCGAGGAAGAAAGTGCTGTGAAATATTGGCGAAAAATGGCTGCCGGAGCTGTGTGATCAAGGAGGCATTTCACAAACAGACTTCATTTTCAAGTTCTGAGGAAATACTGACTGTTAATAATGACAAAAAAACAGTGATCCTTTCCGGTACTTTTCTGGGTGAGATTGCTGAAAATATGAGTGGAAGTATTGTCATTATTCAGGACTTGACGGAAAAAAAACGCGTTGAGCAGGCTTTGCAGGAAAGCGAAGAGAAATACCGCACCCTGGTTGAAAATGTTCCCGATGTAACTTGGCGTGTCGATCAGACTGGTAGTTTGATATTCATCAGCCCAAATATTAAAAAACTCACAGGGTATTCTCCCGAAGAATTTTCCAGCTGGGGGCCGCGGGGCAGGGCGGAAAGGATCCACCCCAGCGATGTGGCCCGGGTAAAAAAGGAATTCAACCAGCTCTTTTTTTCGAGCAAAAAGTTTGATATCAAATATCGTTTTCGTAAAAAGGACGGCTCATGGATCTGGCTCCATGATCGAGCTGGGGTAATTTATCTGCGTGACGGCGTGTGGATGGCCGACGGTGTAGTTTCCGATGTTACCGAACTCATGCGGATCCAGGAAGAGCTTGAGGAATACAGGGATTGGCTGGAGGACATGGTTGATGAGCGTACCCATGAATTAAAACTTTCCAATGCGCAGCTCAGAAGGGAGATCGCTGAACGCCAGCTGGCTGAACAGGGATTGATGGACCTTGCCATCAACCTGAAAAGGTCGAACACAGAACTTGAGCAGTTCGCCCATGTCGCTTCGCATGATTTAAAAGAACCTCTTATGTTGATCGTCGCCTTTAGTGAAAGATTGCGTAACCGTTATGGTGCAGCAATAGGTGAAAGAGGCCGTGAATATCTCAGCAGGATATTGAAAGCCGCCAGCAAGATGCAACAGCTTGTTGATGGTCTTCTCCAGCTTTCTCGGGTTACAACTGCGGCCCGTTCGTTTGAAACCATTGATTTGAATGAGTTGCTTGATGAGGTCATCCTTGATCTTGAGGAAACTATTAATATGGTCCAAGGGCAGATTAACATCGCGTCACTTCACACACTGAACGGTGATAAGCTGCAAATGCGGCAATTGTTGCACAATATTATTAAGAATTCCCTGAAATATCACAAAAAAATGGAGTGTCCCCATGTGCAGATTAAAAGCCGATTGTTAAGCGGCGGAGTCTGCGAAATTACTGTAACAGACAATGGTATCGGTTTTGAAGACAGATATGTTGAACGGATATTTCAACCGTTCGAGAGGCTTGACAACGCTGCTGAATATGAGGGGACCGGTATCGGCCTTGCCACCTGTAAAAAAATTGTAATGCGCCATGGCGGTGAGATTACGGCGAAAAGTTCACCGGGGCAGGGAGCCACATTCATTATCAGATTGCCGCTTAGCCAACGGATTGTCAGTAGGGACGAGATTGACATGTCTGACCAAAAATAGGGATGGATGAGGAGGTCTTTATGGAATTGCCTTTCGGTTACGAAGAAGCGGTACGGGAGTGGAGACTGTTTGAGGAATATCTTGTTCAGGCCCGTTACGCTATTCGAGCCACGGAAACCGGAGATCCAGTTGAAAGAAATATGGCCGATGTGCTGCAGAGAGTGAGCAACGCCTTTACGCATCCTGGTGTAAGAAAAGCGCTTATCGATGGCAGAATTCTGACCGCCACACCCTTTCTTATGAACGGTGGCAATTCATACACAAGGCGGGCTGGATATTATTCGTGCTATCCGCTTGGCGATAT
>CALZHT010000088.1 GCA_945787445.1 uncultured Desulfobulbaceae bacterium | reverse complement strand
GGGATAGGCTGGGCTGCTTTGGGCTCCAGTTCCTTGCCGGATTCATGGAGATTGATCTTCTGGTCCCCGAATAGCATAGCTTTGCGATTATTACCAAAAGTCGCGATCTCCATGCCGAGAACCTTCTGGTAAAAAGCGCACGTTTTCGTACTATCTCTCACGGTTAGGACAAGGTGATCAAGACGGTCAATTTTCATACCCTTTCCTCAGAAGCATTTCTGTTTTGCGCAACGAATCAATACGCTGTATATACTATGATCTTTTTATGGAAGAGCACATTTTTTCTTGCTTTCCATTGCGATTGACGCGATCTTATTTGATAATTATTATTAAAAACAAAAATACGAAGCTATAATGATTAACTCGCAAAAAGTATGACCTCAATACAGCGAAATTTTATCCATCCGCCTTTTCTTTTCATACTGCTTCTCTTGATTTTTTCAAGCTATTCCAACACTGCCGGGGCTTTTCCATTTCTTTACCTGCAGCCTGGTGACAGATTGCCGCGGCTTGATTTTATTGACATGCACACAGCAGAAAAACACATTCTCCCTGTTGAAGGCAACTCTCCTCAGGTTTTCATTTTCTGGGGCGCGGAGATCATCGAGCAGAAACAGCGTACCATAAAGGTTCTTTCACAATTTCAGGAGGCTCTTCCTTTTTTTGAGGAGAGGAACATTAAGGTATTGGGTATCGACATCCAGAACAACCCTCGGGAAATACGTACTGAAATCATATACAATGCCGGCGCCACATTTCCCCAATACACGGATCCTGAAAATCATGCCTTTGATACATTCGGCGCCTATGTCCTGCCTGCCGTGTTGTTTGTCAACCACCGGGGCGAGATCGCTGTCGGCATGGGATACGACCGCAGATTGATGGAATTTCTTACCGGTGAAATCCAAATTGTCTTAAAAGAAAAGAGCCGCCAACAAATTCATCAAGAGCTGTATCCAGAGGTTTTTGAAAAAGATCCTGCCCGCGAAAAAGCTGAAACACGATACAATTACGGTCGTAACCTGATTGACCGTGGCATGAAAGATGCGGCGGTCAATGTCTTTAAGCAAGCCATTGAAGCTGACCCGCACTTCGGACCGCCTTATATTGAACTAGGGTGTCTTTATACTGAGATCAGAGATATCAACGAGGCAAAAGTTATGCTGGACAGGGGGCTGGATCTTGTTCCGGAGTCGGCCCGGGGCAGGAAATGCAGTGTAAAGCTTCTGTTGGAAGAAGTCACCCCGTGAAAGTACAGATACTTCTTTCCGCCGCCATACGATTCCTCATCTATTTCGTGCACTGGATGGTGCTTGCCTATCTGCCGCTATTGCTTAAAAGTTACGGTATCAATGATATCGAGATAGGCATTGCCATCGGACTCTACGCCCTGTCCTCCATGGCCCTGATGCTGCCCATGGGCGCCTTTTCGGATTTTTTTTCACCAAAGCGCACCATCCTCCTGGGCTCCTTTTTCTTTATCGCTTATTTTGGGGCCCTCCTGGCAACCCGTTCCTTTGTCTGGCTCATTCCCGTTATCCTTATGGGCGGCTTGGGCAACGCTTCTCTGGTGGTGGTCACCGAGTCCCTTTATCTCAAACTCTTTGGCCAGGCAAAACGCGGCGTCCGGGTTGCCTTTTATCAAATGAGCACCTACTTGGGCTTCGGTTTGGGTCCGCTGGTGGGCGGGTATCTCATTGATCAGGGGCCGACCCTGCTATTTACCATGGCCCTGGCCGGTGCAGGCCTCATATTCCTGCTCGGCACCTTTCTTATAGATTTCGAGCCCATAGATTTTTCCATCAGGGAATACTCCACCGATATCATGAAGTTCAAGCCTTTACTGCTCATTGCCTGCATCATGGTACTTGGCACCCATTTCGGGGTGGAGCAAACCTCATTTTCCCTCTTAATGCAGGAACAACTTGCATTTACCCCAAAAAAAATCGGCTTTGTCTTTGCGGGAATCGGGGTGTGGATGGCGGCGATTGTGCCGTTTATCGGCTGGCTGCATGACCGCAGGCAGGACGTGTTTCTGTTTTTCCTCGGTGGATTGGCCGTTTCCGGCATTTTTCAATCACTCACTGCCTGGGCCTTTGACTTTAAAAGTTTGCTTGTCATCCGGCTCATGCATACCCTGGGCGATGCCGTGGCTATGCTCGAACTGAGCGTGCTCATGGCCATGTTCTTCCCATCGCAGCGCCTGGGAGGTAATTCCGGCCTCCTTTACGCTCTACGCACTCTGGCCATTTTCCTGGCCGCCCTTCTCTCCGGCGCCATAAACCGGCATTGGAGTTACGCCGCGTCATTTATCGGCAACGGCGCCTTTGTCCTCTGCTTTGTCGGCGCAACCTTTTTATTCATAATATCCAGTGTAGACAGGAAGTATGCTGTGGGATGGGTGAAAAGGTAAAGAATCTGGGGATTGAGAATCCGGCTTTGATTTGGCTCTTTTGGTGACAGCGCCTTATTGACGTTGAATACCTTTCTTAGAGTGGTCAATCGCATGTTTTACAACTTGCTTTATGTCTGCGATCGGTAAATTGTCTTTATCCTTGAAATTTATGCAACCTTTTCCAGTTGTTATTCCTGGATGCCTGGCTTTGAATAATTCAATGTGATGATGGCCGCATGTATACAAAGAGATATAGTTCTTCTGATTCGCCAGAGCAACCCACCCTTCGCCGACACTGTAGGTTGGCATCCTGTATTTCATATCTACAATTGCGTCCGGATAGAGTTCTAAGATTATGGAATGAAGAATATTGATTCTCTCACTCCTTTTGGGAGAAACAGCCTTAAAATATTTTTCTACCGTAGTATTCATTGTTTTTTTGGGGTACCAACAATGCGCAGCTTCCCTAAGGGCTCATCCGTGTATTTACTTTTTTTCATTTTTTGATCATATCAAGGAGGGAATGCAAAGCAATATTTTTATATGGGTATTTTATATGGTTATTTTTATGGTAAATTTAGTGCTCAGAGTAACATAAAAAAACGACCCCATGCCCCAGAAATAATGGTTTCGGGGCATGGGGTCTTATATGTCAACTACCGCCTAAATTGAACGATTCAATTTAGGTGTCGGATAGGTTCCGTTATCAGAGTTTTAGGTGAATGCGGTGTAGCGCTGACAACTGTCTTGCCGGGCCAGGAAAGCGCCTTGGTTGGACAGGCGGCTACGCATTCGGAACATTTCAAGCAGTCGCGCTCCGCCAGAACTCCCGATTCTTTATGCTGGGTAACAGGTAGATTAAAGGTGCAAGCCTTTTCACAGAGCCCGCAACTCTTGCAAGCTTCACCATTGATCTGCAGTTGTTCCCTGGCTCCTCCCAAGGCATTCTGGACAGTACCAATTGGACAAAAGGAGCACCATGTCCTGCTGTTAATGGTGAAACTGAATAGAATGGCAACACCTGTAGTCACCACGCACATGGTCCAGAACACATGGCCCCAGTGGCTGATGTCGGTAAGATTCATCATACCCCGGTAGAGCATGAAACCCATGAGCAGGGAGAATATGAACCAGCGGAATCCCATGCTGCGCATGAAAGGCGGGATCTTTTTCATGGGCGAAAACTTACTCATGATCCTGTCAAGGAAACTTCCCCTGGGGCAGAGATTGCCGCAAACGTACCGGCCGCGGAACATTCCGATCACCATACCGGTTATCATTACCAGAGGCACCG
The DNA here is from genome assembly GCA_945787445.1 of uncultured Desulfobulbaceae bacterium. Taxonomy (GTDB): domain Bacteria; phylum Desulfobacterota; class Desulfobulbia; order Desulfobulbales; family CALZHT01; genus CALZHT01. The sequence goes on along the minus strand of CALZHT010000088.1, from coordinate 9,719 downwards.
AATACCCGAGCAAGGGATATTTCCACCCCAATCCGATAGTAATAACCACGATCCATAGCAGCATCCACTGTATTCTCTGTCGCTTTGTATTACTGTTCTTCCTGGCCACTTTTTACTCCTCGCTCCTGATATAAATAGAAAATATGATGTTTGGTTAATTAGTAATTAAGAATAATCTTAAATGCTATACTGCTGATTGTCAAGCATGAAAAAAAATTATGAAAAATATGTTGGGAGCGATTGTTGAAACTCGAGGGTATTGCTGCAAACTAAAGAGGCGTCATTGAAAATAAGGGAGCAACAATTCTATTCATCACTATCCAATGAAAACAGAAGATGCGCGGTGAGGTGGATTAAAGGAAAACTACTCTGAAAAAAAATGCCTATACGAGTAAAATGAGGTTGCGTAGGAATGGCGGATACCCGGCACCCTCCGCACAGATCCCAAACATGCGGAACCGCCGCCCCCTTATTCTCCCATGGCTAATCAAAAGGTACTTCACGCCTGTATGATCATTACCAACGCCACCATCCAATGCTGTGACAGGTGAGCTCCACTCCGTCACAAATCTCAGTACCTGTCGGGATGGATGGAGTGACAACCATTGCACGATCCGACACACGGTTACTCCATCGTATTTTGAGCAGCCGGTCATCGGGGTACAACTGGTAACTGGCCGCTTGGTAACTGGCAGTTTGAATGACAGGTGGATTCATTCCATGATCGAGCCGCCATTTAATGATCATAGTGCCTGATAGATCATCCGGATTGGCCGGCTCAATCACCTCGCCCCATTCATAATGTTTAAATCCGCGTCCTACATCAATGTCTGCCTGCCGATGATGGACGAGATAGGAGACTGCAGGTGAATCATAGAGGGCAGCCTCATAAAAGGGTGTTGACTTAAGGATCGGAAAGATTGAAAACACCTCATCACAAAGCGTGGTGCCGGGCGTGCAGCCAGAGGCCATTTCCCACCAATTACCTAACCGCTTATAAATACTAGAGAAATCATTATTGTCGGTGTATGCCACGGTCCATAGGTCCATTTCCGCTTTCCATAGCCAGTCAACAAGCCATGTTTGCCCAAAACGGAATGAATCCGGATTTCTTGCATCAGCATACATGATGTCTCTAAGTTGGTCTTGAAGGTCTGTGGGCAGAAAACGATAAAACGGTTCAATGTTGGCGTGATGGGTTGGAAATTCGATTGTGGCCGTGGGCGGCAAAGAAGCGTTTGCCATATAATACCCAGGGTGGCCGGGGATCTCCCAGGCAGCTATTTGTGGGATGCCAATCGAGTCATCTTTAGCCAGGAAGATCGGATCACCGGTGATCAGGTTTTCGGTAAGACCCGTGACCGTCCAAGGATCGGTGTAACCGGCGGCGACCATCTTGTCGCGCAGGTCCTTAGCAATGTGGCCGACATGACCGAAACCGTAACCATAATTACAGAGTTTGGTTTCAATCGCCCAGGCGAGATCACTGCCATAGGTGTCCTCAATGCCTTCTGCTTTTACGGAAATGACCTTCAGATGAGCATCCGGCGCCACATACTCAAGGATGCGGTTGTCGATCTCGCTCGAGTGTAACCCACACACCTCCAGTCTTTGGCAGATGCCATCACCATCGCCTTCCAGCTCGGTCAATTCATCATAGCGTGCCGCAAAAAATCCCTGCCAATCGGCCTTGGAATTGCCTTCCGGATGTCCGGTGTGGGGTTGGGTATGGGCGCCCCAGGCACCGATAGAGATTGTAATCACGCCACCCGGGGTATGTATAGCGATGTGATCCGTTCCAAGGGAATAGTTGAAAGGGATATCGTTGATGACCGCGGCATCATTACAGGTCGGATCTGGTTCAGGAGGACCATCATTATCGATGAGGGTGACGGTAATATCGGGGAGGGAGTAACTATCGTAGCGGCTGTCCGCACTCGATGTTGTATGTCTTATGGTTGAATAATGCGATCCCTCAAAATCGGTATCATCAACAGCAGTCACCCAAACGATCTGTGGGAGGTTCCAATTTTCCGTCGTGAAGATGAGAGTAAACGGTAACCCGGGGCCGGAGCCCAGACTGACTTGGTTATCGGGTGACACGGTAATCGTCACATCAGACGAAGGCTGACTCATCAGTACAACTTCGTAGAAGTCTGATTGCCCACCTTCCAGTGCTTCCGTCGTGTTATCTGAGATTGTAAGCTTGATGCTGCTGGTATCCCCATCATCACCATTCCCGGGATTACTGCCACCTTCACCATTCCCACCGCACGAATAGAGTTGGATCAATAAAAGCAGGGCAAAATATAATATCAGGCTGCCAAAGGCATATTTTTTCATGGCTTCCTTCTGGTGATTATTAAGCACAAACAGTAAACACGCCCTTTTCAGGAAATATGATGGGTTTTGCTTCGATCTGAAAAATGTTTAAAACAATGTGTCCTCTTTATCTCCAAAAATAAAAAAGCCGGGCTGCCAAAGTTCATTCCTTTGGCAGCCCGGCCATCTCATATGGATTAAGACCCGAAACTTTCCGTCCCATTCTTACGAAGGGTTTGGCTTTATCTGGATATCTTTCCTTACTATTAATTTAAATCCTCTACTTTTAAAATGTCAAATATTAGAGGAACTTCTTTAGTCTATTTCTCGTGTTCCGGGATCTGGCCATGTTAACTACATGCTATCCTAATAAAAACAGAAGGCGTACGATGAGATGGATTACAAGAACAAAAAACTGATTTTTCAAGACCTGGTACCTTTCTACTTAGAAATAACCACAATCAATGAGATTGTCGTTGGCGTGACAAGTACCTTGCACATATTTTATCTATCCTGTCTCCCTGACATCATGCCTTAATCGAATATAACTTTTACACTTTATTATCACCCGGCACTCTAGTCCGAATCGCTAATGCCATTGCTATAAGTGCTGCCACGGTAAAGATGTCGTGCCTCTGTCGTCTGGGTGCGGCATAGAGGCTTTCATCACTTTCACTTGCCTATGTCAGATCGAGCTGCACAGCGCATGACCTTCCCCTTGCCTCCTCCATTGATTAAGCCTTGTTTTTTCAAGTTATTGATGTAATGGCTAACACCACTGACAAACCCGCCATGGTTCGAGGCGCTGTCTGCTATTTCGTTTATCCGGTCAGCGATAGTGCAACCATCTGCGAATAACTCATTGCCTACCCCGCTGTTACAACCATTGATAACTATAGTAGGACTGAGGTCTGAGTTAGGGCATTGGTCATCCGCGTCCAGCACACCATCATTGTCGTCATCAGGATCGCACACATCCCCCAATCCATCGTTATCGGCATCTGCCTGATCTGGGTTGGGTGTGTCTGGGCAGTTGTCTTCATCATCGATCACACCATCTCCATCCCTATCAGGAGGATTGGGCACATGTCGGAAGGCGCCAATGGAATAACCCGATGGCTCACCACTGGGACCCACAAGGTCTACCGGCTCGTTACCCACAAGTTGATCCCCTTCTGCCGCCGGTTTATGACTGATGACGCCGCTTAACCGTTTGGGTTCAACGTTGTGGAGCACCATTCCATCGACCTCAATTTCAAAGAAGACATCGAAGAAGTTGTCGGCGACGCCCGAGGAGGTAAAGGGAGGCACATCTAGAGTACCCGGGGTGTTGTTCGTCTGTTCTTCGATCTCACCAACAGAAGCAATACCAATGCCCCGCCGCAGAACCACGGGCCCCATCGAGCTATTACCACTCAGTTCCAGGGATACGATCTCGGATTGTACCTCATCTAGACCATCACCATCATCATCCTGAGCCTGGCCTTCATTCGTTTCAAAGAAGACATGCACCATCATTGGTCCACTCAGATTTACCAGCTCAGTAGTACCGTCGGGGACGGTCAGCCCCACCTGGGCAAAGGTCATTGGAAATTGGTCTATTTCGACACCTCCAGCGCCTATATGATGGGTTGCCCTGTTCAGGAAGACACCACTTGGATTGCCAGTACCATCGAACAGTTCAATAGGCCCTGCTGGCGGCAATATTTGGAAGTATGTTGTCGTCAGAGGTGGTTTCTCAGAAATCACCGCCTGAATACGCAGTGCCTGTTCGTTGTGCAGTATCTGCCCTCCGCCCACATCGAGTTCAAAGAAGACATCGAAGAAGCTGTCGGCATTCCCTGGATTAAACGGATCAAGGTCTAGACTGCCTGGTGCATTGTTTATGAGTTCTTCGATCTGACCCAGGGAAGGCATGTCTGGGTTAATTGTCAGGGTCTGGGTCCCGTTGGTCAGGTTCAGTGAAACCAGTTCAGTCGCCACTTCTTCACGGCCATTGCCGTCATCATCAAAGGCGTCACCTTCCGTTGGCCCTTCAAAGAAAACGTGTACCGTGGCAGGGCCACCTAAAGCAAACTGTACGGGTGTATCGCCCAATGGGCCACCCACCAATTCCAGAAAGCCGGTAGTCTCCGACAAAGTATCAATTTCAACAACCGGATTGGGTATCTGATTGCCCGGCCCAAGTGAGTAGCCAGATGGCTGCCCCTGAGCATCAAGCAGTTCTACCGTCTCATTTAGTTCGAAACCATCGTCTTGGGCGGGCGGCTTATGCGTGATCACGCCGCTTACCCGCAGAGGCAAGTCGTTACGCAGTGTATTGCCCCCGACTTCGAGCTCGAAAAAAACATCGAAGAAACTGTCGGCGACGCCCGAGGAGGCAAAGGGAGGCACATCTAGAGTACCCAGGGTGTTGTTCGTCTGTTCTTCGATCTCACCAATAGAAGCAATACCAATGCCCCGCCGCAGAACCACGGGCCCCATCGAGCTGTTGCCACTCATTTCCAGGGATACGATCTCGGATTGTACCTCGTCTAGACCATCACCATCATCATCCTGAGCCTGGCCTTCATTCGTTTCAAAGAAGACATGCACCATCATTGGACCACTCAGATTTACCAGCTCAGTAGTGCTGTCGGGGGCGGTCAGCTCCACCTGGGCAAAGTTCATTGGAAATTGGTCTATTTCGACACCTCCAGCGCCAGTATAATGCGTTGTCCTGTTCAGGAAGACACCACTTGGATTGCCAGTACCATCGAGCAGTTCAATAGGTCCAGTTAGCGGCAATATTTGGAAATAAGGCGTGATAGATGGTTTCTCAGAAATCACCGCCTGAATACGCAGTGCCTGTTCGTTGTGCAGTATCTGCCCTCCACCCACATCGAGTTCAAAAAAGACATCAAAAAAGCTGTCGGCATTCCCTGGTTGAAACGGATCAAGGTCTAGACTGCCTGTTGTGTTGTTTATGAGTTCTTCGATCTGACCCAGGGAAGGCATGGCTGGGTTAATTGTCAGGCTCTGGGTCCCGTTGGTTAGGTTCAGTGAAACCAGTTCAGTCGCCACTTCTTCACGGCCATTGCCGTTGTCATCAAAGGCGTCACCTTCCGTTGGTCCTTCAAAAAAAACATGTACCATGGCAGGACCCTGTAGAGTAAGCGGTACCGCTGTATCGCCAAAGGGACCGCCTACAACTTCCAGAAAGCCTGTAGTCACAGGGAAAGTATCAATTTCAACAATTTGAGCCATGACTTTAAAAGGGAGTGGCAGAACCAGAAAGGCTATTAATGCTGCAGAGAGCACAGAAAAGCAGAGTTTTGTTCCTGGATTACTTTTTTCAGATCGGCGCATCATTTTACCCTCCCCTTTAAATCATATGATTTTTCTTATCCCGAAAATGAGGCGGCCCCCCTTGAACAAAAAAAGCCGAGCTGCCTTCTCATCCAGGCAGCTCGGCTTTCTCGTAAAGACCCGTGGCTTTCCGCCCCTGCCTTACGACAGGTATGGCTTTATCTGTTTCAAATAGAATTTAAACCTTAAAAAAATTATACTATTTAATCCTCAGTGTTCTTGTCAAGGGTGGATTAATATATTTTATGTGAATTCTGAGAAGAGATAGAATAAAAGGAGCTTTTCCTTTTGAATGGTTTTGATAATCGCCAAAAAAACAAAGCTAAAGGAGGGATACAGGGGAAGCAATATCAAAAGGTTGAGCTGGGAATTGTCCCTTATTCCGTCTGCCCCCCTCCTACCACTCGCATGCTAGGTAGAGTAGGGACCGGGGGATTCATCCACCCAGGATTTCCGCGCGGGTGAGGGCATTAAGGGCAAAATCAAATAAGTTTGTACCCATTCCGATTTTGTGCTTAAATTTTCTTAAAGCTGAAAAAAGCGATTTCCTATCACTCAAACCGATAAAGCCAAACCCTGTGAGGTGGTGATGGAAAGTGGCGGGCCTTAAATCGACATAACCCTGTCTTAAGATGGCCAAGTTCCCGAACGGTAGTAGCAGGTGTACTACCACAAAATGGAGGGGATTATGAACAAGGCAAGAAGTTTCAATCGAATTCTGACCGGGGCGCTGTTGGTCATCTTCACCGTGTTACTCAGTCATTTGGCCTTTGGGCAGAACACCCCGTCGGTGGCCAATCCGAACGGTTACTCCATAGAGGCATTGCAGCAGATGTCCAGCCCCCCACCTGATAGTGACGGAGACGGTGTGATCGACGAAGAGGACAACTGTCCAGGAATTTTCAATCCCGGACAGGAAGAAGCCGATGGCGATGGAATGGGTGATGCTTGTGATCCCGATGACGACAACGACGGCCTGTTGGATGTCGATGACCAATGCCCGGTCTCCGATCTCATCCCTACCATAGTCATCAGCGGCTGTAATTCCGAAAGAGAAAATCAGTTACTCACTGACGGCTGCACCATTAGCGATCGGATTGGGGAGATAGCGGAAACTGCCACGAATCATGGCGAATTTGTCAGCGGTGTGAGCCACCTTATTAGCGAGTTGAAAAGTCAAGGCCTTATGGACAAACATGAGCATAGGGACATTCAGAGATGCGCCGCGCGATCTGATATGGGAAAGCAATCTAACAGTCTTACTGTACTGATGAATGGCACTGGGAGCGGGAGAGTAACCTCTTCACCTGATGGGATTTTCTGTGAGACAGACTGTTCAGAGGACTATGGTAGCGGCACCCAAGTCACACTAAGCGCGGCCCCTTACAGCGGAAGTATCTTTGCTGGTTGGAGCGGTGGAGGCTGTAATGGCACCGGAACATGTACTCTAACCATGGATGCTGATACATCAGTCACTGCCATCTTCAATCTTAGTGGAAGTGATACGGTTAACTTGATCACCCCCTATGTAAATGAATCTGACATGAGAGAAATAAGAGATGTTTTTAACTCTGAACACAGCAATCCTCCATGGGGCATGGTGCATGATGGTATCGATATTTTTCCATTGGAAAACCTAAAACCTTTTCAGGCTGCTTGTTCGGGACGAGTACATAGGATTTACATGTTTAGCGAGCAAGTCACCGTGATGATTGCATGCAATTCTACTTATACAACTGAATACGGCTTCGAAGCACAAGCTCCTGATACTGGACAAATCCAACTTGACAACATCATAGTTGTTGAAGGAGATGATGTTTCTCAAGGCGATATTATCGGATATCTTTATGCTGCTGATAATTTAGCAGCCGCCCATGTGCACTTTAGTCTTCAAAAGAACTCGATTCCAAGTTGTCCTGAGCCCTATTTCGGTCTAGTGGATAGAGATTCTATTTTGGATTTAATTAGTGTAGCACATCAAGATGTCACCATGTGTTCCGGCGCTGACGTTACTCCACCCCCACTGGTCACCCCCTATTTAAACGAGTTTGACATGGCAGAAATAAACGCAGGTTTTAGCTCTGAAAACAGTATTTCTCCATGGAATTTTGTGCATGATGGTATCGATATTTATCCTCAGGCAGACCTAAAACCTTTTCAGGCATCTTGTTCGGGGATAGTGGATTCTGTGCAGTTACAACAGACCGGCGTTGATTCGAACTGGCAGGTTGAAGTCTTGATAGAATGCGATAATTATGTCGATGATCCTACTAACGGTGGTTATTTTATACCATTTTCAGTCGAATACGTTTTTGAACCGATGTCTAACATTCAAGCGGATGGACAAACCCAACTTAACAACATCATGGTTGTTGAGGGCCAGACTGTTACTCAAGGCGATATTATCGGATATATTAATGATATCGGTGAAGGAGCCCATGTGCATTTTGGTTTAGTACAGTTTGGGAGTTCAACTTTTTCAGCACTAGGAATGACAAGTATTCCACTTTGCCCTGAACCCCATTTTTCTACAGAAACCAAAGACTCCATCTTGAATCTGCTTCATGCTGCTTGGCCGAGCGCAGGCATGTGTTATCAGAATTAAAGCTAAATACTATTTTGATTATTGGTAATTAATGTGTTCCGTGTTCCGGCCAGTTGTTTTGAGGTCGGGCCATGATAACTACTTCAAGAAGAAATACCCGACAACCAAGAAGTTTGTCAACTTAGTCAATAGGATGTCCCCTATTTTTACATTCTTTTTATCCGCACAATCTAGTTTCCCGGTTTTGAATTTCTGGAGATAAATGTTTTAGTAAGTTCCCTGATGTTCTCCATTTGGGAGAGCAATGCATGACCACCATAATCATAAAGAACGAGTTTTGATTGTTTGATATTCTTGTGTGCATGGTTTGCATGGTGGTATCTAACCAGTGTGTCGTCTTTCGCATGCACTATCAATGTCGGGACCGATATCCTGCTTTTTGTCAGATCAAAATTCTGGATCATCACATCGTCATTAAAACCACCGGCATATTTGCGGCTAAAGGGATGCATATTGTCCAGCATCGCCTGAGCCAGTTCCTTCTGCTCCGGTGTAAAACTTTTGTATGTATCGGGAGGAATACCTATTAGCTCAAGAATTGTAGATTGCAGCAATTTTGTGAACACCCAGTATACATAGTCCGATTGCTGGATCAGGTGAATTATTCGAATTCGAACGGGCCGATCGTCCAGTGAATGATCGGCCATACTGACCGCCGAGATCAGCACCAGGGCCTGACTTCTGTCTGGATAGTCGTTTGCAAACTGCATCGCGGAGGACCCGCCGGCAGAACCACCTACAACTACAACGCTGTCTATAGTCAGGTGGTCGAGAAGAGCTGCGTATGCAGCGCCTTGAGATTTTATGGATGCTCCGGGCGGAATTGGTGAATTGAGGTAACCAAAACGTGAGACCGATATAAGTTTGAATCCATCCCCTAAAGGTAATAAGGTTCTCGCCATCCAAAATCCCTGATCAATACCGCCCCCGGCACCATGTATCAGAAGTACCGGGATGCCGTCTCCTTTTACAGAATATTCAATGGTATATTTGTCGGTACGTAGGATTTTGCTGTCGCCAGATACTCGATCGTGTGCGGTCTGCATATCACGTTTGAATCCGGGGTAGCTTATGAGTACCGACAATACGATCAGCAGGACTAAAGTGGCCGCTATTGTCAATGGCATTGGCATGGTGGCATGGGATCTAGTGGCATGGGGTCGGACCAAGCTAACTTCTAAGCGTCTTTCCGTTTTTTTCTCTGATTAAACTCCTGGGCTGTCCTTCCAGCTATCAATTGCATACTCTTTGAGATTGCTTCTTTCCCTGTGTCAACTACTAGAAGATGAATGTGGTTGGAGGTGACGATGTAATTCAAAATGCAAAGACCAAAGCGTTTTTTGGCTTCAAAGAGCCATCTTACCCAACACTGACGATCCTTTGCAAATTTCAATAGAAATTCCTGCTTGTGACATCTGTGTGTAATATGCCAAACACAGCCTGG
>CALZHT010000087.1:13497-20517 GCA_945787445.1 uncultured Desulfobulbaceae bacterium | reverse complement strand
ATGGCAAGGGGAAAGCCTTTAAGATTGCCTGTGATATCAGAAAAAAGAAAGAAAAGGAACGCCTCAGCGCCTGATTTAATCGCCCTTATCAACAGTTTTACTGCGGTATTTCAATGCCACACACGTAAGCATTGATAAGGCATTCGATGGGATGCAAAATGAGTCGGCAATGAAAATTATGGAGAAATATTTACAATATTCTCCTCAACCGAACTCAGTGAATTAGACCGCAATATCCCCTGCTTTCAAGGCATGGAATTGCTATTTCTTAGCCTTTTTCTTCCTCAACCTGTTGTTCCTGGAATTATACCGTACCATATCTCCTGCTTTAAAATCCTTTGGATCTTTCTCCAATACCAGGAGTTTCCCTTTTTTGTCCTTCAAGGTAATGGAATTTTCGGTAACTTCCACCACCTCAAAGGTTCTGTACTTGGCTGGAGCGGTTGTACTGAAAATTAGCACCAACAATACTGTCATAAAGAGAACGATTATTTTTTTCATACCTCTGCCTCCCACAGATACTATGCCGACATTTCCGGCAATCAGATATCTTTTTCCATCAATTGCTTAATAATCCCATCATATTTTTTTTCATAATTAATTGTCGATTTGATTATTCTCATTCTGTCATGTAAAAAAAATCATCCGCTTGTCATTCAAACTCATACTACCACGCCTCTCTTTTCGATTTTCGAATGAACGACTCTGCCCTTTCATGGACTAGGAAAATTATGGCAGAAATACAGATAAGCGTAAAGGAGGAATACAGTACTACGCCTTCGGTGAGAGTCTTGAACTTAAGGTGAAGTGTAAAAAAACCAAGGCCTTGCAAAAACAGGCCTTGTGCAATCGTAATTACAAGAACGACGATAACAGGAGGAAAAGCCATCGTCGTGAATCATACCTGATTCCTCATTAATGTTCCTTTATGCTTTTATACTTTGCGTACAAATCCCTGACTCTCATTCGCAAAAGTTTGAGTTGGCAGGAATCTTCTTCACTGAGCCAGCGCGGTTCACTGATGCCGTATACCTCCTTATGAAGGTCGTCAACCAAATCCTCGGCTGTTCTGCACCACTCATCGGTGCATATGTCAGACAACTCTGAAGCTTCCTTGAGTTCTTCTTCCAAAAGATCAAGCGATTTCTCCAGGTTACTCATAAAGACCCTATGGGCCGTTTCCATTGATTTTTCCATTTCCACTTGCCGTTTCATTGAACCACCTCATTTTTATACTTTGATAGTGGTCGGGTAAGTAATAAACAGAACGATTCTTTCATTCGCAAATACATCCCCAACCACTGAATCCTTAAAATTCCATTGCAGAAGGCAAACAGGTGATGACATATATTTACATCTTGTTTGTACCCTCTCTTGTATGTCTATAATGTAAGAACCTTGCAGGCTTGTGGCAAGAAGACCAGAGAAAATGGTGTAGCATCTTTCTCTTATAATATCAAATTGTTATCTGCTAAATCCTAAGGGGTTCCCTGAAACACGGTAAAAAGGTGGCAGCCATGAAAAAACGTGCATTACCACTGCTGATCAGCTTCTCGGTCCTGATTGTATTTTTCTGTATCCCTGCCACAGTTTCAGCAATTTTTCATAAACCTTTGCCTTTGCAGACCATCAAGCTGCCACCTGGATTTTCCATAGCGGTTTATGCGGACAATGTTCCCAATGTGCGTTCCATGACCTTAAGTCCAGGCGGCATTATTTTTGCCGGCACCCGAAAAGAAGGAAAGGTGTATGCCATTCTGGATCAAGATAAGGACAATAAGGCAGACAAGGTAATTGTCCTTGCCAAGGGCCTTACTATGCCGAACGGCGTTGCTTTTCGCGACAAGGCGCTTTACGTGGCCGAAGTAAGCAGGATTCTGCGCTATGATGACATAGAAAACCGCCTGACCCAAAAGCCAAAACCGACAGTGGTTACCGACCGTCTGCCATCAGACCGCGCCCATGGCTGGAAATATATTGCCTTTGGCCCTGACGGACTCCTCTATGTTCCGATCGGCGCGCCATGTAATATCTGCGAAAGAGAAGATCCCAGGTACGCATCAATCACCCGCATGAAAGCCAATGGCGAAGATCATGAAATTTTTGCCAGGGGCATAAGGAATTCAGTGGGATTTGACTGGCATCCCCTTACCGGGGAACTCTGGTTTACCAATAACGGCCGTGACTGGCTTGGAGACGATCTGCCGCCAGATACACTGAATCACGCGCCAAAGCAAGGATTGCATTTCGGATTTCCCTACTGTCACGCCGGCGACCTCCCGGATCCTGATTTCGGTGCAAAGCGGGATTGTGCTGAATTTACCGGACCTGCGGTGAAACTCGGACCCCACGTCGCACCGCTGGGCATGAAATTCTATACCGGCACCATGTTTCCAAAAGAGTATCTGCACCAGATTTTCATTGCTGAACATGGATCATGGAATAGAAGCATACCGATAGGCTATCGGATCACGCTGGTTCGTTTCCAGGGCAATACGCCTACAGACTTTGAGATTTTTGCAGAGGGCTGGCTCCAGGGACGCAAGGCATGGGGTAGGCCGGTGGCCCTGCTTGTCATGCCTGACGGTGCCTTACTGGTCTCAGACGACAAGGCAGGCGTGATTTACCGGATCAGTTATAGTAAACAGTGATCTATGGATTTATCTATTCTTGCACCAAACCGGATCTGTATACCCTTTTTCATGAACAACGAAAATCTCTGAATCCTGATAAGAATGCAAGCTTTCCATGGGATATGTACAATCAGATGCATACACAAATCGTAAATATATAAAAGACACGATCAGTACTAAAAAATATACAATCTTTTTCATTAATTGCTCCTCCAACAAACAGACCACAAGTCAAATTTTTTCGGATGACCGTTGAAAAATATAAAGGTCTGTTACACATCCTGGTAAAAAATTGACTCTTCTATGCTCACCGAATGCCCTTTTCAAAAGTATTCAATTGTGACTTTCCAATGAATATCTATTTTCAATAAATGCGTGACAGGCAAATTTACTTGCAGCTCAATTAGTTTGTCAAGGAAAAACTTAATGTTTTTAGCATTGAACCACAATTTTTGTCATTTCAATTTCAGGAAAAAATTAGGATCAAGATCAGGCTGGATAAAGAGACTTTTGTAAAACAAACAAGGCCCGTCAATACATGGCGGGCCTTGTTTGTTTTTGTTGGGGAGGGGGGTGAAGTGTTTTATGTATTGCAGCAACCACAGTCAATATTTTTGGCTGGTGCAGTCTTCTTGCAGGTTGATATTCCCAGCAATGCATAAGGGGGACACCAGCCGACCAAGCCGGTAAGCAAGGGCACCAGGCCAAAAAAACCCCAAGGGCTCTGGGGCCCGATAACGGTCAAAGAAAGAATGGAGAGTCCTGCAATTATTCGAATACCTCTTTCTATGTTTCCAACGTTCTTATACATAAGATAACCTCCATGGTTTTTAGTGTTTAATGCATACTTATATTTTGGCATGCAAAAATGTAATTCTTTTGGAAACACAATAAGACAGTTTCGGAGGTTATGATGTGACTTGGTCACCGATGCTTTGTAACAATGTCACACAGAGAAGATCAAAATTCCAGCAGCCGGACGGAATTTCTGGCGAGCTGGACTTTTCCTTTCCGTTCCAGGTCTTTGAGGAGGCGGCTTACCACCTCCCTGGAGGTGCCAAGGTCATTGGCTATAACCTGGTGGGTAGCGCTGAGCGTATTGTTTTCCGATTTTTCTATCAGGTAGTCAAGGAGTCGTTCATCCATTCTGCCGAAAACAACCTCCTCCAGCAAGGCCATGACCGCGGCAAGCCTCTGGCTTAAGAGCGTGAAGACAAAAGTCCGTATCTCTTCATAGCTGTTTAACAATTTCCTGAATTCATTGGCTGGCAGCAGGAGCATATTGCCTCTAGAAAGGGTCACAGCGTTAGCTGGATACTTTGTATCCGAAAGGATGCAGGAAGCGTTGAGTATGCAAGTGTCACCCGGACCGACTTCATACAGCGTGATTTCCCTGCCCGTTTCTCCGGTTTTAAACACCCTGATCTCACCTGCAAGAATAAAAGCGATATGGGAACAGGAATCTCCTTCCCAATAAATCATGGTACCTTGCTGAAAAGACTGCCGGAGGCCTTTGGCAAGAACTTCTTCGGCAATGGTGGGATTTTTCCTCAGAAAAGGAAAAATTTCTATTAATCTCTCTTTTGTGATTTCCTTCATTAATGCTTCTTATTGTATGGCGTTGATCGATCTATTCAACGACAACAGAATCGTGTTACGTGTATCTCAGAAATAGAAAAACAGTAACGATTGCTTTTTAACATCCACCATGCCATTACCATATATCAGCAAGAAGCACCAGAATCCCAGCTGGTTTTTTATAGGGCGCTGTTCTATGCCGTTATATATTGACACATCCTGACAATCCAAAATTAATCAGCACACAGGTAAATATTTGACAACCCTCTGTGCCGCTTCTATAGTGTATTGCTATTAATAAGGATTATTTCTGAAACCCTCTCGGTTGGAGATACTATGCCAAAAGTAATTGCCATGGCCGGAAAAGGCGGAACCGGCAAGACCACCACCTCGGCCTTACTGCTCAAATATCTGCTTGCAAAAAACTCGACTCCAGTATTGGCGGTTGACGCTGACTCGAACGCCAATCTTAACGAACTGCTGGCCATGGAGGTAGACAAAACCATCGGCCAGATCAGAAAGGGTATCAAGGACGAGATGCCCCCCAATATCACCCGGGACCAGTACATGGAAATGCAGATCCATCAGGCCTTGATTGAGTCCAGGGGATATGACCTCCTGGTCATGGGACAGCCGGACGGGCCGGGCTGCTACTGCGCGGCAAACCAGTACCTGGCCATGACCATGGACCATCTGGCCTCCAACTATAAATACATATTGGTGGACAACGAGGCAGGCATGGAACATCTCAGCAGGATGAATCTGAGATCCATAGACTACCTCCTAGTGATTTCCGATCCTTCCGCCCGCGGCATTCTCACTGCCCGCCGCATTTCCGAAGTAACCAAACCTCTGGCCATTGAAGTGCATAAAAAATGTTTGATTGTTAACCGGGCGCCGGATCCAATGCCGGACGAACTCATGGCAAAAATTAATCAAGCTGCGGAAGAGAGCGACCTTCCCCTTGCCGGCATCCTCCCTGCCAGCAACGACCTCATCAACCAGGAACTAAGCGGTGATTCCTATCTTGAACTGGCAGAGGACCAGTCCATTATCCAGCAGGCTTTTGGTGTCTTTGACTCCATTCTCTCCTAGCAAAAATATAATGAAAAACAAGGAAAACAAACTGACAATTAATGCGCTTCTCGATGCAAGCATCGAGCAATACCCAGACAGGCCTGCATTAAGCAATGCTTTTGAATCGCCCATGAGTTATCAGGAATTGGGTGAATATGTTTTTTTCACTGCAGCATATCTCAAAGAAATCGGAGTCAGGAAGAAAGACCGGATCGCCATATTGGCGGAAAATTCTGCGAATTGGGGCATTGCTTACCTTTCCTTGATGAGGATTGGCGCTATTGCCGTGCCCATTCTTCCTGATTTTCCTGAAGCGGATGTCCATCACATATTGACGGACTCGGGCGTAAACATCCTGTTCACATCCCAGCGCCAATTGGAAAAGCTCTACGAACTGCGCAACCATAAATTAACAAATATAATTACCCTGGATAATAGCTCCTCCAAACACCTCAAGAATATTATTCCCTTCAGTGATGTAATTTTGCAGGCCCGAGAATTGCCCGAAAAAAAGCTAAACAAGATCAAAGCGGCCGGCCCTGAAGTTGAAGAGGAAGACCTTGCTTCTATTATTTACACGTCCGGAACCTCCGGCCATTCAAAGGCGGTAATGCTGTCTCATAAAAATTTCTGCGCCAATGTGAACTCAGCCAGCAAGTGTGTTGATGTGCAAACAGACTGGACATTTCTCTCTATTTTGCCCTTGTCACACACCTATGAATTCACCATCGGATTCCTGACTCCATTGTTAACAGGCGCACGAATTGTATATGCCGGGAGAACACCGACTCCGGCAATCTTGGAAAAAATATGCAAGGAAGAACAACCTGACGCCATGTGTGTTGTTCCTTTGGTTATGGAAAAAATCTACAAAAAGAGGATCCTTGCAACAATTAACGACAATAAATTACTGAAGCTGGGCGTTAAACTACCATGGCTGCGGTCTAAAATAATGAAAAAAATCGGCGACAAACTCCTTGATTTCTTCGGCGGCCATCTCAAGTTTGTAGGCATCGGCGGTGCTCCATTAAATATAGAAACCGAAAAGTTTTTACGAGAAGCCGGATTCCCATATATTGTCGGATACGGCCTTAGTGAAACCTCGCCGCTGTTGGCTGGAGGGCCTTTTGGCGATCCCACTATTTCTTTGGGATCAACTGGGAAACCTGTGCCGGATGTTGAAATTAAGATTAATGATCCTGATCCGCACACCGGAGTTGGAGAAATCTTCACCCGTGGCGCCAATATTATGAAGGGATACCTGAACAATCCTGAATTGACGGCAGAAACGATCGATAATGATGGTTGGCTTGCAACAGGGGATTTGGGCTCTTTTGACGAGCACGGCAATCTCATTATTAAGGGGAGGTTAAAGAGCGTAATTGTCCTGCCGCATGGGGAAAACATATTTCCAGAGGCCATCGAGGACAAGATAAATGCTTTTGTCCATGTGGCTGAGTCACTTGTTGTGGAGAAAGATGGCACCCTAGAGGCCCGGATATATCCTGATTATGACCTTATCGACCAAGAAACCTCCAAAAAGCACCACCAAAAAAAGATATATATCGAGCAGGTACTAAAAGATATCCAGGCGAAAGTTAACGCGGAATTGCCGCCTTATGCAAAAATACAAAAAATTATTGAGCGGCCTGATCCATTTACCAAAACGGCTACCCATAAAATTAAAAGGTATTTGTATACGTAAAGACAGGGAGAAAAAGTGAAAAAGAAA
>CALZHT010000087.1:0-13490 GCA_945787445.1 uncultured Desulfobulbaceae bacterium | reverse complement strand
TGGATGGATTCATCCTGGCATACCGAGGCCAGTCTTATATACATAAACCTGCCGCGTATTACCTATGATGATGCTGCAGTAGCTGTTAGAAATGGCGATTCCAAGAAAGAGGAATTTGTATTACCGGTCGTCCATCTCGTATCACCGGATCATGCAAAGTTCAGATTTGGCTTTTCAATCGTCTACCCTGCCGGATTGTCCAAAAGATGGGACGAGCCCTTCCCACGGTCTTTTGCTGAGGAATTTACCTTGCAAACCTACGAACTGAACCCAACTGTTTCCTATAAAATTTGCGAGCGTTTCTCGCTTGCTGCCGGTTTGCGTGCTATTTACAGTGAGGGTGAAGTGAAAAGCTTTTCTTCAAGTTTCGGTCTCCGAAGAGATCTGGAAGGAGACACAACTGAGTTTGGGTACAATGTGGCTCTCACCGCCAGGCCTTTCAAGAATATGTCCTTGGCAGCCACCTATCGATCCGAGGTAGAATTAGGATTGGAAGGAAACGCTACCTTAGCCGGGCCATCTGGGCAAACATATAATGGCCCTGTGAGGGTTGAGGTGCCGCTTCCCGCCATCTTGACCATTGGCTATGCGTACACATACAATAAGACCACCATTGAATTAACCTATGATAAAACATATTGGTCCGCCTATGAAACTCTGGATTTCAATTACAGCCAGGATTTGACCGGCAATCCTGTATTAGCCGTGTTCGATAGGCCAATAAACAAGTCATGGACGGACACAAACGCCTACCGCATAGGTCTTACCCATAAATACAGCGATAGTCTTACCGGGATGTTGGGCTTTGCCATTGATGAGAATCCCGTGCCGGACAACACCTTGGGTTTTGACCTGCCAGATGCAGACAACAAATTGTATTCAATCGGGCTGAAATATGCGATAAACGAGAACCTCAAAATAGGCGGGGCCTATCTCTTTGATGACAAGGAGGAAAGAACCATACCGGCTTCAGCAAATAACGAACAAGGAATCAACGGCACCTTTAGGGACGGTGGCGCCCACCTGGTTGCCGCAGGGCTGAATTATAGGTTTTAATGCTTCCTGAGATTGGGGCGGAATTACCTGATCTGATCACAAATCAAAACCTGATCACCACTGAAACTCAGCTATTTTTTTCGCTACTATTCAAAAGTCGTTCAGTTTGCTATTAGATGGCGGCCATAATGTAATAATAGAATCTGATTACCGTCATTTCTCAGCTTCCTGAACATTGCGAAAATTATTTGATGACATTTTATTTGCTTGTCATTTCGAACGAACGTGAGAAATCTTTTCCTGGAGCAATAAGATTTCTCGCTGGGCTCGAAATGATAAAGATTTTAAAGCACGAATAAGAAATAGCTGCGTTACATTGTTCATCAGGCAATCAAAAAAATAACGGCCGGCAAAAAAAATAGTGCCGGCCGTTATTTTTAATGATTAATTGGCATGGCCATAAACCCCCAAGTGCCCTTTCTTAAGAGTCTATGGCCCATTTATTGTAATACTATTCCTACCGCTTGATATTTATCAGGTCGGCAAGCATTTCGTCGGTGGTTGAAATTATCTTTGAGTTTGCCTGAAAACCGCGTTGGGTGGTGATCAATTTAACAAACTCGTTACCGATGTCGACATTTGACTGTTCCAGGGCGTTTGGAGCTATGGAACCAAGGCCGCTGGTACCGGGGGCGCCGGTAATTGGCGCTCCTGACTCGGTCGTCTCGGTATAGACATTGCCGCCTTCCTTGAAGAGGCCCGCAAGATTATTAAAGGTCGCAAGCGCTACCTGGGCCTTTTTCAGAACCTGACCGTTGGAGTAATGACCAGTTATCACCCCACCGGTATCAACGGAAACCGACTGCAGAAATCCTGAGGCAAAGCCGTTCTGATCCTGAAAAATAGTGGTGGAGCTGTTGGCATATTGTGTTGAGGCCAGGGCTTCCGTGTCAAAGTTAGTACTGACAACATCCCCTGCCCTGCTGCCGTCCTCTCCACCGATATCAGCGGTAAGAGTGTCGAAGAGACCGGCGCCGAATATAGCCGGGGCGCTGCCGCCAATGGAAGTCAAGGCAAGCTGGCTGGTTCTTGTGGCTGAATCCGCAGTCCAGTCAGTGAGCACTAAACGGCCGGCATTATCAATGGCAGCATCAGCATTAAAGGTAGTTTGCAACCAGTCGAGAAGATCCTGAACCGTGTTGTTCGGAGAATTCGCCGGACCCACTGTAAAGGTCTGGGCAACCACAGGGGTGCCGTCCGGCTGTACCCCGTCGAACACGAAGGTATTACCCAATGCCACCGGCCCGCCTCCGGCAGAAGTATACACGCTTCCCCAGTCAGTGGCTGCGCTAATGGCCGGAGGTCCACCTGCTGTTGAAAGCGCTCTGCTGGTGGAGAACACCTGTTGTTCTGAGGTTGTAATGTTGATCTGGCTCCCAAATGGATCTGCGCCATTAAGTGATGTGGTTGTGAATGATTGGATATACATGGCGCTGTCACTGCCTTGATTGTCGGCCAATCTGATTCTGCCGTTTGCATCAATCGAAGCATTGCCGCTGAAATTCAATTCAAGAAAATCCAGAAAATCCTGCACTGTATCGGTTATCGCATTGGTAATCGTGTAGGTTACCGGACCCACTGCCGTGCCATCATGTATGAATCCGGCAAGTGTAAACTGGTCGCCTGTAGCCATCACGTTGCCATTGGAATCAAAGACGCTGTCCCAGGTTGTTTGCGAGGTGATAGTTGTTGTAGCGGAAAGATCACTGAACGCACCATTATCCGAGACGATAATCTGGGTTTGATTGGTGGTCTGTCCACTGTAGCGGGCGCCTAGGTTAAGTTCAACAAGCTGATTAACCGTATCCCCGGTAAAATTGCTTTCAAAGCTGTAGTAGGAATCTGCAGGGTTGAGCACTATTCTATTTTCATTCTGAGCCGGATCGACCTCGCCGTCCGGTGGAACATTATATGCAGATATTTCGATAATTTCACCGGAAGTGGAGAAGTCGACCACGCCATACAATAAGGCGCCGGCGCCTTTATTGTTGATATAATTGTAATTGGCATCCGGCGCGTAAATGAGCTGCTCACTGGCATCAAACGCTCGTTGGTCCTCGGTAGGATCACAGGCAACCAGGAATTCCCATTGGTTATCAACCGTGGTCCTGTCAAAATATACGGTGATATCGTGGCTCGCACCAATCGAGTCATAAATCTTGATAGCGGTGGTGTATTCATAGTTTGATGGGTCAATGGGCTCCGTTGGAGTCACCAGCGCTGCATTCCTGCCGTCCCAGGCGTCAAAGAGCCTGACCTCGGTGGTTTCGCTAGGCTCACGGGAATCAACGTTGACAATGACTTCGACAGTGGTGGTGGCCACCGGCGGTGTATTTTTACCGAGCTGGATGTCACCGATTGTTCCACTTGGCTCACCAGTATTAGAATCAATTGACCAACCTTGGACAAAATACCCTTTAGGATTTACCAGGTACCCTTCCTGGTCAAAACGGAACTCTCCGGCTCTGGTATAGTTGTCAGCCTCAATATTGTCTGGTTGCCGCAGGATGAAAAATCCCTGACCGCCTATAGCCATATCGGTTGGGGTAGTTGAGCTTTCAAACGATCCCTGGGCAAATAGACCGTCAACTGTGCTCAAGGTAACGCCGCGCCCGACCTGCGATGCACCGGACGCCGTGGAAACGGACTGCGACAGTACATCCTGGAAAGTGGCACGGCTTGACTTAAATGCAATCGTATTGACGTTGGCCACATTATCACCCAGCACCGACATGGCATTACCCATGGTGTTTAAACCACTGATACTGGAGTATAACGAACTTGAAATACCCATTTTATACCTCCTTTACGTTCAAAGCTTGTGGCTCAGGTTCTTACAGGACCCTGACCACCTCACTGACACTGACATTTATCTGGTTATCAATTGTAATTACCGCCTGCCCCGAGTTATATTCCAGCCCGGTCACATTGCCTGTGGTGCGATAATCAACATCCACATCCAGACCAATACTATCTTTTGCCTTGACTGCATAATAATAAGCCCCGTCCGGAGCCGCATTCCCGAGGGTATCGTTGCCATCCCAGGCCAGATCATATACACCGGCGGGGAGGCCTCCCATGTCGATGGTCCGGACCAGACGATCTGCTGAGTCATAGATCTCAACCACACAGGTCTCGGTTGTGTTGGACAGTGAAAATTCAGTGGCGCCCGCCTCTCCTTCAGAAACGGCCAGCATATTGCCGAATGCCTGCACACCATGACCTATGAGGGTAAGAAGCTGGAGATTGTTCTGGGAAGTTTGATAAGCCAGAAGCTCTTCCATGTTCTCGCTCATCTGCATGGTGGCATCCATGGTACTGAATTGGGCAAGTTGGGAAGCCATCTCATAGCTGTCCATGGGCTTCAAAGGATCCTGATACTGAAGCTGGGTTATGAACAGGAGCATGAAATCCTCGCGTTTCAAATCCTTTTTTCCCGCAGTCGGAAAAAGGTCAGGTGTTTCAACCATCGGGACTTCAGACAAACTTGTTACGGCCATAATAGTCTCTCCTTAACCGATCACGGGGAAAACGCTCCCCGGAATTTCAGGGAAAAAATTGTAAGTAATTTCAGACTAACACGCTGATAGTACTGTTCTGCATATCAGCAGCAGCATGCCACCCGTATGGTGACTCCTCCGCTGCTCCTGCCCGCTGTACCCTGGCATAATTGAATGCTTTTTGGGCATGGTGGGCAAATTCCCTACTTGCATGGTTATCCTCACGCTGATCCACTGAAACCATACATTCCTGCAAGTCAAATCCTCTCTGTTCCATATTCTCCCTGAACTGTGACATATTGCTTTCAAGCACTTCCTTCACCTTATTATTTTCCATGGCAAAGGATACGGTCACCCTCTCGTCCTGCACGATCAAATTAACCTTAACCTCACCCAGTTCCTGGGGATAGAGCCGCAGCACAAGCTGGTGTTCGTTATTCTTCAGACCCCGCACCACACCCTGAGTAAGTTGGTCGAAAATATTCTGCGGCATGTCTGCCATCATCTTGGGCTGAGCTTGCAGCGCAGCTTTTTCAAGAGCTGCACCAGAGTGAGCAGCTATATCTGTCCGTATGCCAAAGGGGGAAGATGACTTTCCTTCGAGCAATCCTTCCTGGGTTTCGATCACTTCTGGCATGGCTCCGGCTTTCAGTGCCCTGTCCAAGCTTTTTCTTCCTGCAAGGATGATTTCTTCTTCAATTGCTCCCTCAATTTCAGAGACCATGAGGTTCCCATCAACGGTCTGGCCATTATCAGTCAACATGGCGGGACTCGGAGCAGATGCCGATTTTTCTAGCACCTTTACCTGAACAGTTGACATATCAACTGATTCAAGGAGCGCATTATATATTGAAGCAATGGACTCCTGTAGTACAGGGGTCCAGGTGCCGGATTTTTCAGAAAATCCAGACTGGACAAGTAATTGACTGAGCTGGGTAAGAAATGCCGGCATGTCTGCCTGGGATCTGTTCGTTTCAACAGCAGTAATTCCCTTGGCAATAATATTTTTAAGCTCGGTAAGCCCCAGAATAAACTGGGCCTCGTCCGCACATCCCATAATGGAAGATAAGGACTCTTCACTGACTCCCGCATTTCGGAAAATATTCTGTAACTGCTCCTTTTCCCAGGCGGTAAGAGGAATCGCCTGGAAACCCAGAGGCTGCTCATTGCCATCTGCAAGGGACAATTGCTGGAGAGCGGTCTGTAACTCGGAAGACATCTCCTGGTTGACGCCTATCTCACCAAGAGGCAAGGCGCGATCCAATTCGGTAAGTCCATCAAGGAACCGGGCAAGATCAAACTTGCCGTCTCCAGTTACTGAACTGTCTGCGATGAGCCTGACCTGGTCAACCGGCGCCCCCATCCTGGCCAGCAACATTTCCAGCAGGGTGAGATCCGGCTCCGGAGCTGTGACCGCCATTTCCTGGCCCATATCTTCAAAGTGCCTGGCAAAAATATCAAACAGCTTAGCAAGGGAAAGGCCGGCATCGTTTTCCATCTGCTCCATAAGTAATGACAGCTGATTACCATCCATACCTGCAGCACTGCAGATATCCTGCAGCAGGCTGTCGTCGGTGGTTGGAAGCACCCATTCCCCTGGTGCGCCCTTACTGTCCCCGGCCATTTCTTTGAGCTTTACCATCAGCTCTTCCAGCATGGCAGCGATGGTCAATTCATTATCTTCCGGGGTCTTATTGTTATTTCGGAGCGAATCATAGACTGTGTCTTGTTTGTTTGATGGAGTGGCCGGTGCTCCCAGCAAATTCTCTCCGGAACGGTCCCGCATCCGACCTTCGACCAGGTTGTCAAAGGATCCATTTGCGGAAAAGGAAACAGATTCCTTGGCATTGCCGGAGGAGCCGGGAATTCCGGCTGATATAAAGGGATCAGGTATTATGCCGTTCATTAACAATCTTCCATTTCTTTCCGGTGTTTTCTGTCGATGTTCATATTCTCAACAAAACTCCACACAATCCGTTGTCACCCTAAAAAGCAAAAGGTGTGCCAAAAACATCTGGCTGGTTACCGAATCGCTGTAACTTAACGGCAATGCAAGAAAAATCGCGCTGTCTTCTTGCAGCGAATCAATGATCCCATTGTTGAAATGGTGATACTTCAGGATTGAGATGGGCAAGATTTGCCGGAACGAATTCAGGTCGAGAAGTTTTTGCCCTGTAGCGGAGATTTACTGCTTGAAAAAGTTATGAAATGATATTGAGGATAAACAATCAACCGAGCTTAATAAATATAAAATATACCACATTGTGGTATATTTTAACTTGACATTATTTTTTATAAGTGATGGGCTAAGAGTATAAGATAATTCCACACCCGATAAAGCCCAACCTTTCGCGAGAAGGGGGCGGAAAGCACCGGGTCTTATTTCCTGGTTTTTGCGGCAAGACGGCCGAGCTACCGAAGGTTAGCACTTTTGGTATAGCTCGGCCTTTTTCTTTTTGTGGGCTCTACATAAATATTGGGGGCAAAATATGAAAGCAATATCAAATGATAAGGCCAGGTGGGACTTATCCCTTTCTTTCTTGGTTCATGTGAAGAAATTCTTTCCAACAAAACCCGGGAAGCTGCTCATCCTGACCCCGATGGTCATCTTCTTGGGACTCGCGGGCGGCCCGGTGCATTCCCTGGCAGGCACCTTTGCTGTCTATGGCCCCGAGGTATTCCAACGAGAAGCGGGCAGCCCGGTGACAATAACCAATTCCTTTAACGTCGTTAATCCCCGCACACTCTGCACCATTAAGATCTATAACGGCGGTCTTGAGGACGGTGAGTTTGAGCGGGTTTCAAGTTCGGTGATTGGATTAAACGGTCTTCAGGTGGTTGGGCTCAATGAATTCAATCAGAAAGTCACCCTTATAGAAAAGCCTGTCAATCTTGCCATGAGCAATGAGCTTTCCGTGGAGGTGCGCGGAAAACCCGGCGGCGCAATCACTATTGAGATCTTGTGTGATGCTGACGAACCTCCGACGATAACGGCAAGCGTTGATCCGCAGCCAAATGCTGCCGGTTGGAACAAGTCCGATGTAACGGTCACCTTTACATGCAATGATACTAACTCCGGCATAGCATCCTGTACCGGTCCAGTATTGGTAACCGCCGAGGGTGCGGCACAAATCGTTACCGGTACGGCTGTGAACAACGCCGGCAATAATGCGTCAACTTCAGTTTCGATCAATCTGGACAAAACGTCTCCGGCCATAACCTCATCAGGAACGCCACCACCCAATACCAATGGCTGGAACAATACCGATGTTACCGTGAGTTTCGACTGCAGCGATACTCTCTCCGGCATAGCTACCTGTACCGACCCGGTCGTGGTGACTGCTGAAGGTGTCGGACAGGTCGTTACGGGCACAGCAGTTGACCTTGCCGATAACTCGGCCAATGCCGGTCTAACCGTAAATATCGATAAGACACCCCCTGTCATTACTCTTGTCGAACCATCTATCGGCACAACCACTGAGCCCGAGCAGGCCTGCCTCGGTTCCCTGAACGAAGCGGCCTCCCTCACCCTGAACGGGCAACCCGTGACTGTGGAACCGGACAACAGTTTCAATTGTGGGCCGGTTACCCTGCAGGAAGGCATAAACATCTTTCAGTTCGTTGCAACTGATCCGGCTGGAAACACCGGTCAACTGATCATGACTGTCACTCTTGAAATCGCTATGATCACTGTTCCCGATGTAGGAAATTTACCACTAGCGGAAGCAGAAGAAGCGATTGTGGGGGCCGGCCTCACAATCGGAAATCTCTTTGAAGAATATAGTTTAATCACACCAACAGGGGTGGTTCTTCGTCAACTTCCGCTAGCAGGGGCTGAGGTTGAACCAGGATTGCCTGTTGATCTGTTGCTCACCCGGCAGCCGCCTGCAGGCCCGGATGAAATGATACCGACTGCATGGGAGGGGCAATGGGAGGTCACGATTAGTTATATTGATACGACCTCGAACAATCTGATGGCAGTCGAAGAGGTCTCCGGGGCAATTTGTACAGGAGATCCTATCGGGCTATCGCTTCTGGAGGCAGTGCTTGGCAATAGTCCTCATGTAAATAGGGCTGATTGTACGGGAATCGCGTCTGAAACCAGCATTGATACATCGTGCTCAACCCAGGTGAACGTAGACGGTTGCGTGGTTGAGGGAGTATTGCAGTTTCAGGTAAATATTACTGGTGATTCTCTTGCCGGAACGGGTTCGTGGTCGGTTAATAATTCCTGTTCATTGCCGTTATCCAATGAGGGTCAGACGTTTGTTATCTTGGGAGTGAGGATGGTCTCAGATCCGGGCGCAGGCTGTGAATCATCTGCTTCGAGTTTCTTCCAGAAGTTCATGAAACATCCGCTCCTACCGCTTGCGGAGGGTCTGCTATGAGCAAATACAAATGGTTCTTGAATAAAGATCAATGCGTTGTGGATCAGGAGGGAATTAAGAATCTGAATCAGGTTCGACATAAAGCGATGCGCATCATGCTGTTGTTGCTGACACTCCCGATAATTACAACGACAGGATGCGCAACCTTTCATATGGAATGTAAAGACGTTTCGGTAGAACTTACACCTGGAAACTGTATGGAGGTTCTTCCCGTATGGGATTTTGATGGTAATGCGTTCTTGAATAACACTTTTGAGAATTGGCCTGAAGACGCGCCTGATAACGTAATGTGCGATGGCAGGTTTGCGAATGATAGCGAGGCCAGCTTGGTCGGTAGTAGACGAGGCTGGGATATAAGTAGATCGTTTCCTGGTATATACCAGGAAATTGATAACCAAGGACATTCTTCTGTCTGTGTCACCAACGACGCTCCTGCCTATACTTCGCAGCCTGTAGGTTATACTGCTTATGGGCAACATGTGCAAAACGACAGTTTTATTCCAATTGGATGGTTAACCGGGGGTGGAAAATTTATTATTACATCAGAGAGCAGTGGGCCGTTGAATGTGACCGCATCTGCCGGGCGAGACAATATTCCATTTGGTAGTTCAACCGGACTCTTCGCTGATATTGGCGGGGGCACAGGGCCGGACTTCTATTTCTTATGGGATCCTGCGGACTCTCTCGGCGATCCAAATGCTCAAAACGCTGTTGCAACACCAACTTTGACCACGGATTATACCGTCACAGTAACTGACAGTGCAGGCGATTCTACTTCTGGCGAGGTAACGGTAACAGTTAACCTCGGTTTTACGGTAAGTGCATCACCTAGTACTATCAACTTTGGCGAAACATCACGTCTAAATGTCACAGCCGGTGGCGGTACCCGACCGTACAAATATACGTTCGAAACAGAGGACGGGACGGCCCTTGAAACACTGATTGATGATCCGTTTCTAGTTGTCAGTCCATCAGAGACAACGAACTACATTGTTACCGTAACAGATAATATTGGAGATACAGTCACAGGTAGTGTTGCCGTGATAGTCGGACCGCCTCCAGTACTTCGAATCATCAAATTCTCTGATCCCGATACCGTGAGGGCCGGGGATGTCTTTAACTACCAGATTGTTGTTGATAATATTGGTCAGGGTACTGCCACTAACGTAGTTTTAAGAGACCCGCTGCCTCCGGAGGTCACACTGAACGCACCGCTTCCATTTGGTTGTATTGATGTGGATAGTGATGTTACATGCGGTCTTGGCGATCTGGCTCCAGGTGAAAGTGAGACTGTGACTATCAATGCAACGGTAGGCCCCGGTGTAACAGGGACCATCGTCAATACGGCATATGTCAGAAGTAATGAGACGGCCGAAATTTCTGATACCTGGACTATTAACGTTTGCTCGGCAACGGCTGCAAACTGTTTTGACCTTTCAATAGATAAGACCGCAACTACACTGGCAACGATAGGAAGTAATGTGAGCTACGGGCTCAGTGTCGCTAACATCGGTCCTGACGAGGCAACCGATGTAATCGTAATAGATCATCTGCCAAACGGTTTTGAATTTGATCCTGTCAATTCTTCGTCTGCCTGCAGTTCAGTTTGCAGCACAGTGACGTGCTCTCTAGGTAATTATGCTCCTGGTTTTTCGGAACTGATCACTTTTGAGGCAACGGTGACTCCTCAGGCTTCTCCAGGGACAAACGTCAATACTGCCACTGTCTTTAGCAGCGTTGCGCAGGATCCGGTTTCAGGGAACAACAGTGCCAGTGCCAACACATCTGTTATCATAAATCCATCCGGCCTTGAAATTACCGGTATTGTAGCTACTCCATTTGCCATTGATCCCGGAGATTTATCGCAACTCGGGGTAGTTGTTCAAGGTGGAAGCGAACCTTACAGCTTCCTGTGGACAGCTGACCCACGAAGCGGGAATCCGCCTGATGGCGGTATTGCATCCGGTGACGAGACGCTCCAGTTCCCGTGGGTAACACCGCTTTCTCCCACCGAATACACCGTGGTTGTGACCGACGCCAGCGGATATACCGCATCTGCTTCTGTACGAGTGTCTGTAGGTTTTACCGTCTGGGCCGATGCTGATCCAACAGACATCATTTTTGGAGATTCATCGCAATTGTTTGCAACAGTAGTCGGCGGCGTAGAGCCATACACATACGCGTGGGGAGGCCCCGGGCTTAATTTTTATGACATTGTAAACCCGATCGCCATACCTAACGACGATACGGAATACCAGGTCTTTGTGTTCGACAATATCGGCAACTTCACATCCCATTCCGTCAACGTAAACGTTGCAATGACTGTCACTGTAATGGCCTTTCCTGAGGTGATCAATTCAGGTGACCAGGTAGAGCTCATCGCCCAGGTACAGGGCGGCGCTTTCCCCTATACATTTGAATGGACTCCGGCCAATGGACTCGACCCAGTCGACCTGAATAACTGGAACCCGATAGTTACCCCTTCAGTGAGCACAACCTATGAGATGACCGTCATCGACGCGAACGGCAAGGTTGGTATAGAATGCGTCCATGTGCAGGTAATCCCACCATAACACGGACGATCTTAGTGACTCGTGGATTGCACGATTTCTATTTGCAGTTCAAATTGAGATCAATAATCTGAAAAGTGAAAATTTTTGTCATACTACTCATTTTAATTAAGAATTTATTATATTTAAAAAAACAATAAACTATAGCATCCCCCTCATGATTAAGCCAAACCATTCAAGAAAAGGGGACAGAAAGCGCCGGGTTTTTCTGTGGCGGACGGCCGAGCTGCCGAAGGTTAGCACTTTGGTAAAGCTCGGCTTTTTTTATTTTAGAGAGGAGTAGTTACTATGAAAAAAATACAATGGAATTTTCTAATTCTGGCGTTTGCCGGCCTTTGCATGTTCCTCGTTGCTAATTGCAGCAGCGGTGACGAAACAATAAGCCAGGAACAGCAAATTGCAGGGGCAGCCAGTCATCCGGAAATAGCCATGGGGACAGGAGCACCTGCTAACGGCGCAGCAATTGCCGTATGGGAGCAGGGTGGCGACATCTATGCCAACTTGTATATCCCCGGTCCTGAACCCATGTGGTTAGGGCCAGAATCTATTGAAAGCGGCAGTGGAACGGCCGCCAACCCCCAGATTGCCATGAATTCGAATAGTGATGCCATGGCAGTGTGGGAACAGGTAAATGACAGAGGAACCATCACCAGCTACGCAAGGGAATATGATGGTCCATCACAAACCTGGGTAAGCACCCATGGTTTATTCGGTATTGAATCCGTTGAAGTTAAAGGCCCGCACATTGCCATGGATGACCATGGCAATGCAATTTCCGTGATTTCATCACCTGCTGTTTGGGCTGAACGCTACTTTTCAAACAGCGGCTGGTCTGAAAGCGACCTTTTTCTCACACCTTTTAATTTTATTGGTGATACAAAACCATTCATTGTTATGTATCCCAAACAGAGCTACAACTGCGCTGTTGTTGTGTGGCAGGACCAGGGACATATATTTTCCAAGTATTTGCTGACGCACGACCATCCCGATTGGACGAATACGCAGATAATTGGAACTGCGAGCGGCACAGACGCAGATCCCCGGATTGCAGTAGCCTATGAACAGGAGTATAGCGCTATTGCGACTTGGAAATCTGGAAATGCCATCTACTACAACATGGCTTCCTTTGATCCTGTTGTTTCAAATGTTAGTTGGGATGGTGAGACAGCGATTAGCACAACTAACACTCCCACCTCCAGCCCCGGCATTGCCATGGATGGGAGCGGCAATGCCATAGTCGTCTGGGGAGAGCAAGGCGGCAATATTTATGCAAAACGATACGATGCTGCAAGCGGCTGGGAGACATCGCCTCAACTTATTGGAGAAAATAGCGGTAATGCTCCCAATCCGCATATTGCTGCCGACAGTCAGGGCAATTTCATGGCAATATGGTCTGCCAATGGTAATGCGATACATATTAACCGCTTTGACGTCGGTGAGGGGTGGCGTGGATGGCGGCAAATTTATTTGAGTTCCGCTTTTAATGTTTCACAGGAAATGAAACCAAAAATTGCCATGAACGGAACAGGCATTGCTGTTGCGGTATGGGCTGACGATGGAGTGATAAAATCTTATGATTGGATCACGCCGGGCGCAGGCTTCACTTTCACGCCACAATCTCCCCAAGTAGACACAACTGTAAGCTTCACCGCGAGCGCTACGGACTGGGATGGTTCAATCCAAGGCTATGAGTGGGATTTTGACTACGACGGCACCACATTTACGGTGGACAGTACTTCTCCCAATGCCTCGCATAATTATACTGCATTGGGCACCTACACGGTGATGCTGCGAGTAACGGATGATGACGGCTTGAGATCGGCAACCACACAACAAGTTACAGTTTCCGCAGCTGCCGGCGGCCAGCATACGCTGGAGGTTCTCAATTATGGAGTTTTCTATGATGTAGACCAGGTACAAGCTACTGGTCAGATAACCAGCACTCCTGCAGGCATAAATTGCACAACCGGCAACAC
>CALZHT010000086.1 GCA_945787445.1 uncultured Desulfobulbaceae bacterium | reverse complement strand
CACTCATGCTCAGCAATTTCAGGATTGGTAACGGCGGGCAGTTCGCCCAACGGCTTATTTGGTAACGCCATAGTCAATTCCTCCTTAAATTTTAGGAATATTTGTTAATCTTTAGTTACAAAAAACAACTCGCAGCTTATTTGGGGGTCGGCAGTTCGCCTTCAAGTAAGAGGCGCTCGTCGTCGAGGTTCTCTCCTGTCTGGCCAAGATAAGCATTGGCAGCACCCTCAGCCGTTGTCCGGATGGGGAACTTGAAGCGTTTCATGTTACCGTTACGGAACTTAACGGTCCACATGATGGAATCGGAGCTGCGCAGGGGTTGAACCTGACCGCCCATGGGTACGAAATCGTTGTAACCTCGTACAAAGATTGCGCCCTGGGGACAGATTTTTACGCAGGAATAGCATTCCCAGCATGCATCCGGTTCCTGGTTGTAGGCCTTCATCTCCTCCACATTCAAGACCATGAGGTCATTGGGGCAGATGTACATGCAGGCGGTCTTGTCCCCGCCCTTGCAGCCGTCACATTTCTCAGTTTCTACGTAACTTGGCATTCAAATACCTCCTCACATTAAAATGAATTTTTCGTTTCCGCTCCATGCGGAACACACTTTAACCATTTATTTCCTGCCATCAATAAACATGATAAGTCTGCTGAATCCTTATCCAAATGGCCATCTTGCCATTGAATGTTTATTCAGCAAACCCAACTTTTTTCTTTATTGAAATCCTATAACGAAGCCAAAAAACCAACGAAATCAGCGCATCATACCCGGCAGGAACAACAATAATTTCAACTAACTGCATAAAATTATTTATTTTTTATTGTTATTCCCGAACAAAATATGCGCTTTGCATAAAAATGAGCGGGCGTTCATTTTTACATAAAACCGGTTATAATTTTTCACCTTTCAAATGTCAAGAAAAAATATTTGCCTTCATTTAGGTATTTTTTCATCTTCCGTGTCTCCTTGATTTTTTTCAAAAAAAATCTTTACCTTTCAAATGGTTATAAACATGCGTCTAAATTCAGCCAATTTGAAAAAATCGAACGAAAATAAATGAAATTGACAATATGCGCCAGTGATGATTAATTTAGCTGCTCATTTCCGTATTACTGAGATCTTTACCTTGAACAAAAATTCTGCATTTTTTATAAATATTGACCTTAAGAGGAAACAGGCAGCAATGAAGAACACTACAGCACCTAAGCAAAAAGAATTCCAGGAAGAATTAAACGAACGGGCTTACGAAAAAAATCCAAGCCATATTATGCCGGCCAAGTTAACGCCGGACAGTAAGATGCACTTCCGTTGCCATCCGGGGGTATCTTGTTTTACCGCCTGCTGCGGCAATATTAACATAACCCTGACCCCATTCGACATTTTACGGATCAGGAAAGAACTGAATATGGCTGCGAATGAATTTTTACTCAGATACACTGCGCCGGCGCATCTTGAAAAAACTGATCTGCCCGGTGTACGCATCAATCTCGACAAAGATGGCAGATGCCCCTTTGTAACACCGGAAGGCTGTACCATCTATCCTTTCCGCCCCACAACCTGCCGGTATTATCCGGTAGGCATGGCAAATTTTCATGAAGGCGCCCAGGAAAACCAACTTGCGGAAGAATTCTATTTCATTGTCAAGGAACCGCATTGCAAGGGGCACGAAGAGGATAAAGAATGGACCATCCGCGAATGGCGTCAAGACCAAGGCGTCGACCTGTGTGATGAGATGAACAAAGAATGGATGGAACTTGTCATGCGGAGAAAATCCTTCGGCCTGCAGGCTACTTTAAGCGAAGAAGCCAAAAAGATGTTCTTCATGGCCAGCACCGACCTGGACAAATTCCGCTCCTTCGTATTTGAAAGTTCTTTCCTGGACATCTATGACATTGACCAAGAAACCCTTGCGCAAATCAAAGAAGATGATATCGCGCTCATGAAATTTTCTTTCAAATTTCTTGCCTCAGCTCTTTACGGCACCCAGGATCTTAAAATTAAGGCGGAAAAAATACAGGCCAAGGCTGAGGAAATTAACCAGGAACAGGGCGAGGCTGTAAAACGGGCTGAAAAAGATTATGAAGAGTTCAAGGCGGAACGGGATAGAATGAAAAAAAAGCAGCAGTCCTCCGCAAAGTAATACACAGACCGCTCGTATATGGATCGTTAACTTATCAGCGTCTAAAAAATCGCAAATCCTTTCTTATTATGAATAAGGTGAACCTCTTGATGGTTAGAGAGGTTCGCCTGGCCAGAAAAATTTATCAGGCGGTCCCCTGCCGGTTTTTTCCATGGCAGATTCCGCAGCGCTTACACTTAGCAGTATCACAGGGTGCGGTCATCGCCCCTTTCAAGGCCTTTTGGTATTCAGACCAGAGGTATCTTTTTGCAATACCGTGCTCAATGATCTCCCAAGGGAATATTTCGTCTTTTCCCCTTTTCCGCATGGCGTAAAACTCAGGATCGACCCCATGTTCTCTGAACACCTGGCGCCAGTTTCTGCCGGAGTCAACCTTATTTAATATGGCATGCCCCACCTTCCTGTCGCCGCGGGCAAGCACTGCCTGAAAAAAAGCCGCGTCCGGCGAACCGGAAGACATCTTTATATTGGCATGCGGACCAAATTGTTTACGCAGAAATTTCAACCTCTCTTTCAGTTCCTTTACAGGCGCGAACGGGTGAAACTGAAAGGGCGTCCATGCCTTGGGCACGAAACAGTTGACGCTCAGGATTATACTGCTCAACCTTCCGCGAGGCCTGCCAACAGCAAGAATTTTTTCTTTGACCTTCAGAGTCAACCTCACAAGTTCCTCCAGGTCATCGCATGTTTCGGTGGGAAGACCAATCATGAAATACAGTTTCAAATTTTTTATACCGGCCCGCACCAGTATTTCAGAGGCATGCAGCACGTCATCCTCGGTAATCCCTTTATTGATTACCTTCCGCAACCTTTCAGAACCACCGTCCGGTGCAATGGCTGCGCTCTTCAAACCGCTTTTCTCCAGCAGCGCAATCAATTGAGGACTTATACTGTCCGCCCGCAGCGACGAAAAAGAAAGCCGGCATGACTCGCTCAGCAGGAAACGCGAGATCTTTTCCAGATCTTTCTGCCCCGCCATTTCCATGCCCAAAAGCCCCACCCCGGCCGCTTCATGGAACCGTTGCGATAATGCTTTGATTATATCGTCGGCAGGCCATAATCGCGGCGGCCGGTAGACAAATCCTGCTGCACAGAACCGACAGCCCCTGCTGCACCCTCTGCCCAGTTCAACAAGAAAAAGATCGGCAAACTCCGTTTTGGGAGTCAAAATCCTGGTGTGTCCAATTGCTTCCGGCACGGTGAGCACGCTTTTCTTAATACGCCTGGGAATTCCTCGGGGAGCGCTAAAAGATGACAGGGTGCCATCTCCTTTATAATTCACTCTATACATTGACGGAACATAACAAGAACTGCGTCTCTTTGCAGCGTCCTCAAGAAGAGCTTTTCTATCAACCTTCTGGTATCGGGCAAGCAGAAAATCAAGCAGCTCCGGAAGTACAGGTTCGGCTTCGCCGGCAATGAGCATATCCATAAAAGGAGCAAGAGGTTCGGGATTGATAAACGTGGCAACGCCTCCGCCAATGACAAGAGGTGTTGGGCCGGGCAGCACCGGTTTCCCGTATCGATGCTCTGCCAAAGGTTCAATGCCGGCCAGCCGAAAGATTTTCACCATGGCCGGGAAATCCTCCTCAAAGCTGATCGAACAAAAGATAAACGGAAAACTCTGTAATGGACGTCCTGACTCAACCGAAAGTACCTTTCCAGTATGTTCCGGAAAAAAAATACGCTCGCAAACAATATCAGGATTCTGGTTGATCAATTCAAAGACAAGCTGAAAGCCCAGGTTCGACATCCCCACATGGTATGTATTCGGGAAAACGAGGGCAACTGGGACCTTACCCTTCCACTTTCTTTTGGAACTGCCTTTTTCAAGGAAAAGAAGATCAATGCTTTTTTTTGCCATAACCTCAGAACTCCTGATCCCGAAAGATGATTTCAGGGAGTTACAAAGCATCCTCGAATTTTACAATGATACCGATTGAGTGCCTAAAGTTCGAAGTGCACTAAAGTGCCTAAAATTGTTGTTATTTTCTAATCAGATATTTCCATTAACTTTAGGCACTAAAATGGCCCGTTCTTGTTCGGTATCATGACAAATTTTCCCGAGATCAGGTTACCTGAATTTATGAAATATTACTTCCTTTACTGCAATACATCAAAGGATTTCCTGTTTGTATCGCGATGGGGTGCAAGGAACAGCGGGGGAGAAATTATATTGGACATTGCAGGTCACGATGACCGCAAAAAATCAAGACGGCGGCGCACCAGGATACAGGTCAAAAAGAAGAGAGAATGCAAGGAGAGGAAATCAACCGATTTCTTTAGTTTTCGTTTTTCCTCAAAAAGGCCGGGCGTTCCAGCTTGTCCTCATCAAAAATGCTCTGTGGAAATGGTTTCCGCTTTGTTTGTTGTTGCCCGGCATGCCTTGTATCCATATTCTTCCCTTTTGTCTCATGAAAGGGCAAGGTTTGGACCACTGACTGTCGGTTGGGAGTGAAATGGCTTACTTTGGTCGGTATTGTATCGAGGTGATCGATTGGTTCTATGCCGGTTGCAATCACGGTCACCCGCAGCGACTCACCCAATTCCTGATCAAAAATGACGCCGAGAATGATATTCGCATCATCATGGACTTCATTATAAACGCAGGTGGTGGCTGCTGTTACTTCCGCCATGGTCAGTGATTCTTGCCGGGCTGAAATATTGACCAGCACGCCCTTGGCTCCTTCGATATTAATGTCCTGCAGGAGCGGACTGGCAATGGCCATGTTGACCGCCTCGGTAGCGCGATTCTCCCCTTTGCCCAGACCTGCACCCATAAGTGCAGGACCCATTTGATTCATTATTGCCTTCACATCCGCGAAATCAGGGTTGATATAGCCGGGGAGATTGATGAGGTCTGTTATACCCTTTACTGCCTGAACCAGGACATCGTCGGCCATCTTCATACCGTCAATAAAGCGGGTTCCTTTCTGTGCCACGGATATAAGGCGGTCGTTGGGGATAGTAATAATAGTATCCGCATGCTCTTTAAGCCGTTCCCAACCATTTTCCGCGTTCTTCATCCGGGTTCTGCCCTCGAAGGCAAATGGTTTAGTCACCACCGCTACAGTAAGGGCGCCCAATTCCTTACTGATCCGCGCCACCACAGGTGCAGCACCGGTACCAGTACCGCCACCAAGACCAGCGGTAATAAAAACCATGTCACTGCCCTCAAGGAGATTTCTGATCTCTTCGGCACTCTCCTCCGCGGCCTCCTTGCCCAACTCAGGATTTGCACCTGCACCAAGGCCCTTCGCCACACTTGGCCCCAGTTGCAGCCTGACATCGGCCTTGGAGATCTCCAAGGCCTGCAAATCCGTGTTGCCGGCGAAGAACTCGATGCCGTGCAGGTTGTTTTCGATCATAGTGTTCACGGCGTTGCCACCACCGCCTCCGACACCAAAAACCTTAATCTTGGCCCTTGAGTCACAGTTTGCCAGTTTAAATGACGACATTTTCAGCGCCTCCCTTAAACCACCATTTAATAAACATATACATTATCTCTTTCACAACAAGATAGGCGCTCTGCGCCTAGAGATAACAAACAAATTTGTTATGTTGTGTTTTGGAATCAAGCAATTATTTGCCATAAATTTAGCTCTGCCTTTATTAGCGGCGTAGCCGCGTTTAACACAAAATTGCATCAGTTCGCAATTTTGTGTTGATACTATAACATATTTCTGAACCATGCTCTCATTCGCCTTGCCGCACTTCCCAAGAGCCTCTCGTCCTTGCCGCGGAACCTGCCGATAGGATCACTCTTTATGCCGTATTTAACCAAACCCACCCCTGTCGCGCATTGCGGGGCATTGACAATGTCCGTTACTCCGCCTATTTCACGGGGTAAACCTATCCTGACCGGCAAATCGAAAATTTGTTCTGCCATCTCCACAACATGGACCAATAAAGATGTTCCACCGGTCATCACCACACCAGCAGTAATAATATCTTTGTAGGATGAATTCATCAACTCCTGGTTGATGAGGGACAGCATTTCTTCAATACGAGGCTCTAATATCTCACCCATCACCCGGCGGGACAATTTGCGTGAACTCCTACCGCCTACACTGGGCACCTCAATTACCTGATCCTTGTCGATCATTGTTGCCAGTGCGCAGCCGTATTTTTCTTTCAGCATTTCCGCTTCATGAAGAGGAGTTCTCAGTCCGATGGATAGATCATTGGTAAGATTATTACCGCCGAGGCCCAGTACAAAAGTATGTTTGATGGTCCCTTCTAAAAAAACCGCCAAATCAGACGTACCACCGCCAATATCCAGGAGTCCCACGCCGAGCTCCATTTCTTCATGGGTCAGAACAGCCCTGGCCGATGCGAGAGGCTCCAGAACAACATCCTGTACTTCCACCCCGGCGCGGTTGCAACATTTGACGATGTTGTGAACGGATGTTGCTGATCCGGTAACAATATGAACTCTTGCTTCGAGACGCACGCCGGTCATACCGAGCGGATCCTGAATACCGTCCTGGTCATCAACAATGAATTCCTGGGGCAGAATATGGATTATTTCCTGGTCCGGAGGTATATGAACGGCCCTGGCTGCATCAACAACCCGGTGAATATCATCCTTCCTGATCTCTCTGTGTTTGATCGGAATCAGACCATGACTGTTGAATCCCTTGATATGACTTCCGGCAATGCCCACATATACGGACGAGATATCACAGCCGGCGATCATTTCCGCCTCTTCCACAGCTTTGCGGATGGAATGCACGGTATTTTCTATATTGACCACGACACCCCTGCGTAAGCCAATGGACGGATGAATACCTACACCTATAATATCAACCTGGTCATCTTGAACCTCGCCGACCACAACACAGATTTTGGTCGTACCGATGTCTAGACCAACTATCAACTCACCTTTGCTGGACCGAGCCATCTTGCCTGCCTTGCTGAATCATTGTGCACATTATGTTTTGATCCGTGCCTTCCGGCTTAAAAGTCTTAGTGTTCATGCCTTTTTCCCCATGCCAACCAACACAGCGTCTGCACGGTATTGCATCCTGATATAGGATACTGCTGCAATTTCATTTTTTTGGTAAATACTCTTCAGCACCTTTTCAAGTCTTTTGAACTGCACGCTGAAATCACCTCCTCCCAGATAAATGGGAAACGGATGACTAGCCAGAAACAATATCGCTCCCTCTTTTGGGGAGTAATGAAGTTGTGAAATATCCTGCCTGGGCAAGGTAGTCTTAACATTTGTTATGCTTGCGTATTTAATAAATTTCAGGGCCTCATTCAGAGGATTCTCATGAAGGAGGTTTACACTCCCCGATACTGAATGTTCCCCATTCGATACGACAACCTGTTTTTCTAGGCCGGTGATCACCGGATAATCTCTATTACCGGAATAGTGCGCCTTCGAAAAAACCACTCCTTTCTCATCAATATAATAGAGGCCCTCAACAAGATTGATCATTGCGGTCGGCTCTCTTTCTACTACGGCGATGTGAAGTCTGTTGGGATACTTTTTCTTAATATCGACCCGTTCAACCCAGTCAAGCTCACCGATTCTTACCGCGACCTTCTCAACATCAATCGCCAGCAAATTTGGATACATCTCAATGTTGCTCTGCTCCAGAATCTGATCTTCGGTGGTTTTCCGGCATCCTTCAACATTGATGGAAGTCATTTGAAAAAAATCAGTTATAAACGCAGCATTGTACACTACTGAAATTGTTACACTGCATATACCGCCCATGGAAATGATAAATAGCGTCCGCGTCAGCCATTTTCGTGCGTTTTCATAAAAAGGATTTTTTCGCAAATGTTTGCTTTTCTTCCTCCTTTTCCAAGACATACA
Organism: uncultured Desulfobulbaceae bacterium; assembly: GCA_945787445.1. GTDB lineage: Bacteria > Desulfobacterota > Desulfobulbia > Desulfobulbales > CALZHT01 > CALZHT01. Next base: position 6,627 of record CALZHT010000086.1, on the reverse strand, counting down.
GAGCTTCCTAATCCTTCAGGATATGAACTTCGGGCTCAAGCCATACCCCTGCAAAGGCTTGCACTTTCTCTTGGACCAAGCGCATCAGGGTAAATATGTCTGTTGCTGTTGCATTTCCTGTGTTCACGATAAAATTTGCATGCACTGGTGAAACTTGTGCGTCTCCTATCCGGCAGCCCTTTAGACCGGCATCTTCTATAAGTTTTCCTGCGGCCTGGCCCACGGGATTCTTAAAAAATGACCCGGCACTCGCCATCCCCACCGGTTGCAAAGCTTTTCTTTTCTTCTGATACGTATGGCAGTTTTCTTCTATCTTTTTACGTTCTCCCTTGCGCAGTGTAAATGTGCCGGCCAGCACTATCCAATTCTCTGTTACACCCCAATTACGATATGAATAGGGTATTTTTTCTCTTTCGATCACCAAATGATCTCCTGCATCGGTCATCACTTCAATGGAACAAAGCACATCACAGAGTTCTTTTCCCCAAGCTCCTGCGTTCATGACAATGGCACCGCCGATACTTCCCGGTATGCCATATATAAAGTCAAGCCCGGATAATTCATGTTCAATGGACCAATTTGCCACTTTAGCGAGGTTGCATCCAGCCCCGATCCGAATATTGTGTTCATGCCCTTGAATTGAGGCAGGTTCAATTGCAGAAAATTCGTCTCCTAAAATTATGATAACGCCGGGATAACCTTGGTCCGGCACCAGGATATTGCTACCCCGACCGACTACTCGCCAGGAAATATCAAGCCCTTGTAATGTCCTAATGAGTTGCGACAATTGAGGAATGTTTTCAGGAAAAACCACGGCCTTGGCCGGGCCGCCAACCTTCAAGGTGGAAAGCCGAGCCAGGGGGTAATCCCACAACACCTTTCCTGTCAAGAAATCGAGCATTTCTTTTTTCAAACACGGTTTATGACCGGATTCGGTACTTGTCTTAACTCTTTGGCTCGCCATTAACACTTGCGGTCTCCATTTTGTGCAGCAACTGCTCGCCTGTCTTCCAGATATTACCGGCTCCCAGGGTCAAGACCACATCCCCTTCCTGTACCAGTTCACCGACCTCATTTATCAAATCCGCTGGATCAGCAACAAATACAACATGCCTCTGACCATGCTGTTTAACTCCTTCTGACAGCCACTCTCCGGAGATCCCGGCGATGGGTTTTTCGCTGGCAGCATAAATCTCTGTTAATACTAACAAATCCGCTTCATGAAATGCGGTGCAAAACTCCTTATACAATCCGCTCGTCCTGCTGTAGCGGTGGGGCTGAAAAACCACGACAAGGCGCCGCTGCGGCCAAACATCCCGCAATGCTGATAAGGTTGCCCTTACTTCAGTGGGATGGTGTCCGTAATCATCTATGAAAGTAATGCTGTTTACTTCGCCCTTAATCTGTAACCGCCTCTGCACCCCGGTAAAGCTTTGTAAGCCGTCGGCAATAATCTGAAAAGGAAGCTCCAGCTCCAGGCCGAGAGCTATTACTGCCAAGGCATTATAAATATTATGCTGTCCTGGAAAAGGCAGAGTTATCCTCCCTAAGACCTCGCCTGTCCGGCACACTTCGCAGCTTGTCGTAAAACCGTCCTTAACTATGGATCTAGCATACACATCAGCCTGACTTGTCATTCCATAGGTAATAAATCTCTTTTGTATATGCGGCAACAGTTCGGCAATGTTTGCATCATCCAAACAAAGGACAGCTGCGCCGTAAAAGGGAATCTTGTTTATAAACTCCAGGAAGGCCTCTTTAATTTCATCAATATCGCGGTAATAATCAAGATGCTCCAGGTCTATATTGGTGACAACTTCCAAAACCGGTGAAAGTTTCACAAAGGAGCCATCACTTTCATCAGCCTCTGCCACGAGAAAGTCACCTTCGCCAAGCTTGGCGTTGCTTCCCAGGCTATTCACCTTGCCGCCGATGACAATGGTCGGATCGAGGCCGGCATGGGCCATGAGCCAGCCAAGCATGGATGTTGTTGAAGTTTTGCCGTGACTGCCGGCAATGGCGATGCCATATTTCTTAAGCCGCATTAACTCTGCCAGCATCTCCGCCCTGGGAATGACAGGCACATGCTTCTCCCTGGCCGCAATCACCTCAGGGTTGTCTTTCATAACAGCAGAAGAGACCACGACGACATCAGCACCTTCAATCCATTCCCGGTTATGGCCGAAATACACCTCGCCGCCTAAATCATTGAGCCGTCGGGTGACCTCAGATTTCCGCACGTCCGAGCCGCTCACCTGGTATCCCAAGTTTATGAGCACCTCGGCAATCCCGCTCATTCCTATACCGCCTATACCGACAAAATGTATATGTTGCGACTTTCTATACATACCTTATTAGCATTTAGCCTTGCGGGCATGGCCCGTTGCAGATATAGGCGTCGATTCCGTATTAATTAACAAGGGCAAAACATGCATCAATAATTGTCCCGGTAGCTTGCGGCTTTGCCAACTGGTGGGCTGCTTGACTCATTTTTTTCCTTGCCTCCGGCTGCGCCAGCAATGCTCCGATCTCATCAGCTAATTTCTCGCCGGTCAATTCCTGCTCGGCGAATAGTAAAGCAGCACCTTTTGCAACGAGGAAATTCCCGTTTTTTCTCTGGTGGTTATCTGTTGCATAGGGGAAAGGGATGAGGATTGCAGGCTTTCCCGATACGGTAATTTCAGCAATGGTTGTTGCTCCAGCCCTTGAAATAATCAGGTCTGCCTGCTGATAAATTTCAGCCATATTGGTAAAAAAATCGGCCACCTCAGCCTTGATCTTTTTGTTTTGGTATATTGCCAAAACCCAATCCTTGTCATGTGCCCCGGTCTGGTGGATTACCTTGATATTCTCGGGCAATCTGCCCGCCAGACAAGTAAAGGCTTCCGTTACCAAAACATTCACCTTATGTGCTCCCTGGCTACCGCCAAGAACCGCAACAACAATTTCTTCATTTTTTTGCTTCTTTTGCGAAGTCTCAATAAGTTCCTTACGCACAGGATTACCGGTCAAAATCGTTTTAGCTCCAGCAAAATACGTTTCACTTCCTGGGATGGAAACGAATATCGTATCGACAATTTTTCCCAAGAGCCGGTTTGCCATACCGGGCACGGAATTCTGTTCATGGATGCACGTTTTTATCCCCAGGAGTTTTGCTGCAACGATCACTGGTCCCGTAACATACCCTCCCACACCAAGGGCGACATCCGGTTTAAATTTTCGTACAAGTCCTATCGCATTCCATAAACTTAAGGGCAAATGCAATAACGCTCCAAGCTTAGACAATCCAGATTTTCCTTTAATCGGTCGAGAGTCGAGGGTTGCCGTTTGGAACCGCCGGCTGGCCAAGGCCGCAACATCAATTCTCCGACCGGTTCCTATGAACAAAATTTCGCTTTGAGGCATACGATCCAAGACCTCCTCAGCAACTGCTATTCCAGGGAATAAATGTCCGCCGGTACCTCCTCCGGTTATTAACAGCCTGAGACTTTTCCTTGTCCCTGCAATCACTGGCGGAAATACCTTGTGCTCGTTAATGCACTACCCGCTTCATATTCATCATCCGCTTATAACTCGGACCAGATGAGAAGATATCAAGCCGGAAGGCCCGCATTATCTTGCGGTAACAATCAGGGCAATACCCGTGTGAAAATTTCCCTTTCTTTTCTTTCGGTTTTTCAATCCATCCATTTTGGGTGCTTTCCTTTCTGCAAATGCAACATACCGTTACCATACTGTCCACCTCACGCTTGATGACCGAGAGATACAATCTCTCCATTTTCTCCAAGACCGTTTGTGGTCATGGTTGCCGCCTTATTGTTTTTGCCGGAACGTACAAGCAAGTCCAAGACTTCCTTGCTAAACACTTCCCCACGGTGACCATAGCTTGAAAACATATCAAAACTTGCACAGGCAGGAGAAAGGAGAACAATATCGCCGGGCTGTGCAATCTCATAGGCTCTGTTTACTGCATTGCCAAGGGTATCCACTTTTTCCACTCGCGTCAGTGGTGCAAACGTATGGGCCATTTTTTCCTTGGCCTCGCCGATTAAGAGTAGATGTTTTACTTTATTGCTGACCATGTCGTTTAACAGGCCAAAATCCTCGCCCTTTTCCCGCCCTCCTGCGATCAAAATCACCGGCTGATGAAAAGATGAAAGGGCTGTAGCTACGGCGCCGGTGTTGGTTGCCTTGGAGTCATCGTAGTATCTGACCTTATTGATTTCAGCAACCAGAGCCATTCTATGCCGGAGGGGCTTGAAGTTTGCCAGTCCTTTCCCTATACCTTCCGGGGCGCAGCCCATAATCCTGGCCGCCATGATTGCCGCCATGGCGTTCTGAATATTGGCCGTAGAATAGAGGCTTGTCCCGGCAAGATCATAGATTTCCTTTTTTTTCTCTTCCTGGACCAAATTTGAAAGAAGCACTTCTTTTTCCCGAAACGTTATGCCATTCATGCCTGACAGATCAGCGCCAAAAAAATAACGGCGACTTCTCATATCAAACGGCATCCTATCCATGATTTCAGGATCATCCAGATTGAGCACTGCCGCGTCCTTTTCATTCTGGAATGCAAACATCTTGAATTTCGATGCCGCATATTCTTCATAGGACCCGTATCGATCCAAATGATCCGGTGAAATATTGAGTAAGACCCCGACATCAGGTCTGAAATTATTGGAGGTATCCAATTGGAAACTGCTGACCTCGAGCACTACCACCTCCGCTTCTTGAGGTCCGGCCAAATAATCGGTAAGCGGGGTGCCAATATTGCCGCCAACAAACACTTTTTTCCCGGAACCCCTGAACAGGCATCCTAAAAGGGTTGTGACCGTGCTCTTGCCATTTGTTCCAGTTACAGCAACTGTCGGTGTCCGCAGATAGCGGGAGGCCAAGGCAAGTTCGCCGACAACCGGAATCCCGGCCTTGCCGGCCTTTTGTAAAACCTCGATATCCAGGGGTATGCCCGGGCTTACCAAAATGAGATCAGCTCCCAGAAATACTTTCGCCGAATGTCCGCCTGTTTCAAGCAAAACACCTTCATCTGTAAGCCAATCCAGAGTCTGCGGATCAATTTTTTCTTGAATTTGGGATTCAGACACCCTAACGTCAGCGCCCAGCCCTTGTAAAAATTTGACTGCAGAGATACCACTCTTCCCCAGGCCGACAACCAGAACCTTTTGTGCGGGGTAAATTGTGCAGCTTTCTGTTTCCATATATCGTGCTCTCTTACAGAACGCTTCTCTGTTCTTTTTAGCGAAGCTTCAGGGTTGCCAGGGCCGCCAATCCCAATACAATTGAAATTATCCAGAATCGCACAACCACCTTGGTCTCATGCCACCCTTTTTTCTCAAAATGATGATGGAAAGGCGCCATCAAAAAAATCCGTTTGCCACCGCTCACTTTAAAGAAACCAACTTGCAGAATGACTGACAGTGCTTCCATCACGAACCATAAAAAACCCAGACTTGCACCCATCAATGAACCGCAAAAAACAGCAACCTCTCCGGCTCCATTGACAAAGGGAACTTGCAAATAGGAGGAAATAACCGCGTGTCCTGCGAGGTACGAAAAAAGGAGATACACACTGCTTGATACCACAATGGGCCCGGTAGCCAAACCATCAAGGCCGTCGGTGAGGTTGACGGCGTTGGAGGCGCCTACAACTACCAGCACCGCAAAGATACTATAGTACCAGCCAAGATCAGGCCTGAAGTCTTTAAAAAAAGGAAAACTCAAATGCCCGTCGAAGCCGGGATTTTTGATTAAAAAATAGCCGGCAAGTATTGCGCCGGCAATCTGCATGACCAATTTGCCCCTGGCACTCAGACCATCGCTGTTTTTCTTGCGAATCTTACGTATATCGTCATACGCGCCGACAATCCCATACCACACCATCAGCCCGAGAATAAGCCAAACAAACTGGTTGGTCAGATCTACCCATAAAATTGTGGCAGTCGTTACGGCAAAAAGAATAAGCATGCCACCCATGGTGGGGACGCCGCTTTTGCCCAAATGGGTTTCAGGCCCGTCCTCTCGCACTACCTGACCGATCTGAAAACGCTGCATCATCCGGATGAATAGGGGGCCCAGAAAAAGTACAACAAGGAACGCGGTCAGAATGGCGCCGACCGACCTGAAGGTGATATATCGGAATACATTGAAGCCGCTGAAATATTCATGAAGAGTGTAAAGCAGATGGTAAAACATTACACTGTACCAGTACCGGTTTTTTTCATGAGGGAGTCTATAATGGTTTCCATTTTCATGCCTCTTGAGCCTTTGAAGAGGATCCAGTCACCAGCTGCAATCCTTCCCTGTTTTATGCTGTCCAACAGCCATTTGCTTATAGCTTCCTTGCTTTCGAATTCCATGGCCTGTTCTTTTGTCATTCCGCTTGCACGTGCTCCCTCGACAACCTGCTCTGCAAAATTCCCGGCTGCTAAAAGATATGTGAATCCCAGCCGGGCGACGGATTCTCCTAAAAATGTATGGGCAGATACGCTTTTTCCACCCAGCTCCAACATGTCTCCCAATACTGCGACAGCCTTATTGTGCCGTTTAAGACCTTCCACTGTTTCCAAAGCCGCAAGCATTGAGGCAGGATTTGCATTGTAGGTATCATTA
>CALZHT010000085.1:3066-31538 GCA_945787445.1 uncultured Desulfobulbaceae bacterium | reverse complement strand
ATACATAAGTTCAATATTGCGTAATAGCTGAATAAATGGACATGATTTCCGCCACCGGTGGAAGTGAGGACCGGAGCAAGAAAGCCGCCGGCAATGCCGATCACTGCCAATGATCGTGCGTCCTGCAGCACCGCAAGTGCCGCGGAAAAGACGGATACGGCAATGAGAAGGGGCAACGCGATTCCTGCCGGGAGAAGATGGTACATGCGGAAGGCGCCGAACAAAGTAAGGTAAAGGATGCCGATGCCGCCACCCTGCATTACCAGGGCGTATTCTCTTTTACTGGTTCGGAGCCGCCATCCGATGGCAAGCAGGACAATTGCTCCGACGGCGATTCCGATTAACCGGTATTCTATGGGAAATAGATTGTTCTCAACCGAGTACTTGAGAAGAAAAGCCACCCCAAAGAACAATACGATAATTCCGATTCGTACGACTAAATTCCCCCTGGTAAAATAATGGGTTATAAAATCCAAAATTTCCGAGTTGTACCCTACCACACTAGGTGGTGCTTTTGCGCCGGCCGGCGGATACGGGGGAGGAGTCAGGGCTGCGATTTTTTCCTCAACCGGGGGTTGGGAGACCGGGGCATCACTTTCGATAACTTCACATGGTAACTCGATTTCTTCTTCGGAGAAATCCTGATCATAGCCGGCTTGAGCAGATGTTTCATCCTGCTTTGGAGGCGCGGTTTTTCGAAAAGCAGGGGTCTCTCGGGAAGGGGATGCCTGCTGGAAAGCGGATCCTTCCAGCTGAAAAAGGCGTTTTTCAGCTCTTTGCAGTTTGAAAAGCAGATATCCAACAATACCGCCAAAGAGAAAACCGGTCTGTATATCACTTCTCATTGCAAAGAGGATTACGCCCAAAACCGCACATACGAGTATGGAAATTATCGCCATGATTTCTCCGTCTCAGTTGTCAAAAAAGTCGTTATGGATTGTGGTTGTATAAAACGGAATAGAGGTTTTCAGGATTGGATGTTGTGAAAAAAGAAAAGGAAAAGAAAAGGTGATGAAGTATAAACCCAGGAGGATCGTTATGCCGGATTTGCTAACATCAAAAAAACAAGCCATATTAAGGAATATCATTATTGGTTAGGAGATGTCAAATAAAAAGAACTACTGTCGGGAGAGATGCATGGTAAACAGGTCCTGGTCAGAAATGTTATGCGAAAATATTTAGCCCGGATTATTCACGAATCGAGATTACTCTGTGCTTCACTCCTCCATCCCCAATAACTTCTACTGCGACAGTGAGTCCCCAGCTTGCTTAACAGTATCGCTAAGATATTGCAGTGAAGCGCTATTAAAGCCACTTCTTTGCTCAGGAAATTTCCATCTCTTAATACGAGTTCGTAAGAAAAATCAACAACCGATTTGATTATTTTTTTAATTCTTGTCTTTAATAGATTTAGGAAACATTATAGGTTCCGGGCGAATAAAGCCGGAAGCGCAACGCACCTATGCCTGTCGGACTAAAAGTGTCTACACAAAATTGCGAACTACAGCAATTTTGTGTTAAACGCGGCTACGCGCTATTGAAGGCAGAGCTAAAATTATGGCAATTAATTGCTTGATATGACTACGTAAAACACAATATAACAATTTTTATTAAGAACCCAAGGAGGGAAATGATGAAAAGAATGCTCCAGAAGTTGATGTTGCTGCTTGCCTTTTTTGTGGTCCTGCCAACCGTGGTGTATGCCACACCCGGGATCATGAAGCTCTTTGTCGCGCAGTACCCCGATACTGCAGGCAGCCAGCTTGATAGTTGCCGCACTTGCCATTTGCCGGCAGAAAAGGATTGCCTGAATGTTTACGCCCAGGCTGTAAAAGAAAAAAGTTTTGATTTCAAGGCATTGGAGGAGCTTGATTCTGACAGTGACGGCCGCACCAACCTGGAGGAGATTAAAGATAAACAACTGCCGGGATCCCAGGCCGGTGAAGATGAGCTTTTTGTCTTTACTGCCCGCATGGGCAATGTCACCTTTAATCACGAAAAGCATTCTTTAGATGAGGCGTATCGTACCAGGGGAAAATGCGAAAACTGCCATACCCAGGCCACATTCCCGCGCAAGTTCGACGACAACGCCAAATGGCAGAAAATTGCCCATATTGTCTGCAAAAACTGTCATAAAGAAGCGAAGACTCCCAATGCGCCCACAAAATGCAAGGAGTGTCATATTAAAAAATAACACTAATACCTGGTCTTTGATCAGCTCGGTAATGGGATTGAGATGGCAACACTGAAGGTCGGCATAATCGGTACAGGCCGCCATGGCAGCCGGTATGCCAATCATATTATTAATGATCTGCCGAATCTCCGGTTGACGGCAATAAGCCGCCGCTCGCAACAGGGCCAGGAACAGGCATCGGCATGGAAGGTCCGGTGCTACGAAGAATGGAGGGATTTGGTCAATGACCCGGAAGTGGAAGCTGTGATTGCCGCCACCCCTCCCAATATCAACCTGGCCATTGCCGAGGCCTGCGTGAGCGCGAAAAAACCTCTGCTCATTGAAAAACCGCTGGCTGTAAATGCAGAAGCCGCAACACAAATAGTCGATCTTTTCAGGAGCGCCGATCTTCCCCTTACAGTCGGGCAGACTCTCCGCTTCAATGCAATCGTCAGGACTCTGCGCCGGGAACTTCCCAAGGTAGGTTCACTGTATTCATTTTCAGCAAACCAACGGCTTGAAGAAACCTTGCATGACTGGCTGGATGATGAGGACATCGCCGGCGCCGGCGTAATCCTCCATACCGCGGTCCATGTTTTCGATGGACTTCGATTCATTACCGGCCGGGAGATTACCCGGGTCCGCTCTACCATGTTCTGTTTGCATAATTCCACCCTGGAAAACCTTTTTACCGCCCAGGTGGAAATGGCCGGAGACTTGATCGGCACGGTTGATGCCAGCAAAGTCGGGCCATCCCGGTCAGGACGCTACGAATTTGTTGGTTCCAAAGGCCAGTTGCATGGTGATCAGGTGCATGGCTTTGTCGAGTTCATTCAACAAAATACCATTGAAGCCATTGCACGGGAGGAGCCGGTTTCTACCATAATCCCTTTATTAGCCGCCTGGTATGATCATTTACTGGGAAAAGGGCCCAATCCCATACCCGGAGAGGACGGGCTTGCCGCGGTGCGCATCTGTGATGCCTGCCTGCAGTCGGCAAGAGAGGACAGATGGATTCATCTTTCCTAGCCAATTGACAAAGTCATTTGTTTGGGATAAAAGGTTTCAATATCATATTGATATCGGAAAGCTCTGTCTGTTGAGGTGATCTATGAAGTTTTATTTGAAATGGATTAATCCGTGTGTTGCTTTGTTGATCCTGATAATCTGCACCTGGATCTATGTCGGCGGGTATTTTGTCAGTTATGATGCCGGCCAGTCCCCGTTCGCCAAAGGTGAAGTATTTATTGATCCTGAAGAGATGGGTTTTTCCATGTATTTTTTTGCTAAAGGACTGTTTTGTTCGTCAATGCTTTTTCTTTTTGGCGAATTTTTAAAGAAATACCTTTATGGAAATAAAGACAAGAAATAGTTACCTAAATGGAGCGTTTCAAATTTTGAAAAGGAATTTATTTTTTTTTATAAGGTATTTATACTGATTTGCGTTTTCAAAATTTGAAACCCACCGGGATTTTCGATTTCACCGAATCTGTTTTGTCAGAGGACATCCCGCATAGCCTACTATAGCGAAATGTCCTCTTTCGCGCATCTTCGGCGAACTCAAAAATCGCTCAATTTAGGAGTTGTTTTCGTCTATCAGGGATTCCCCTACATACCTATCTAATACAATTATTGCCGGCGAGAAAATTTTCTTAAAAAAGCTCCTATCGCTCGTTTTACCTATCTTCTCTTAACATGGTCAAAATTTTTTTCTAACAAGCCTAATTGTTTATATGAGAAAAGATTGTTGGTGCATCAGGTATTTCGCATGCAAATATCAGGTATTCCCCGATGGATACTTGACCATATCTATGATCTATTTTTTAAATAGAAGTAGTGCCACAATGTGGTATGTCAATCTTTTGGATTTGCTAACAATGTCTTGAGGTTAAAAAGAAACCCATGGCTGGCAAAGCAAACAAAGGAGGTGATGCTTAAGTCGCCCGGCTACAGGTTTTGCGTAAGTTCAATCCAATAATTACAGAAGAAAAAGGAGGGGTGCTTTGACTACAGCAACAGTTTGGCTATTTATTTTTGTTGCAATGTACTGGGCCTACTGCATCTTCTGGGGCATTAAAGGCGCCAGAATGTCCAAGACGGCTTCAGACTATTTTATTGCCGGCAGACAGATCCCGATTTGGGTCTTTGTTCTCGCGGCAACCGCAACAAGCTTTTCCGGGTGGACCTTCATGGGCCATCCCGGCCTGGTCTACCGTGACGGTTTTCAGTATGCATATGCATCTTTTTATGCCATCACCATACCTTTTACGGGAGTAATGTTTCTGAAGCGTCAGTGGATTATCGGTAAACGCTTCGGTTTTGTCACACCCGGTGAAATGTTTGCCGAATATTTCAAGTCGGACGCCATGCGGATCCTTACAGTTGTCGTGGCCCTGGTTTTTTCCGTTCCCTATCTCGGCGTGCAGCTCAGAGCATCCGGTTTTCTTTTCAATGTTCTTACCGACGGCCTGCTTGGGGTTGAAGTAGGCATGTGGATGTTGTCCCTGGTCGTTATCATCTATGTTGCTTCCGGCGGTCTGCGGGCGGTGGCCTATGTTGATACCGTGCAGTGCCTTCTTCTCGCCGGCGGCATATTGGCCATCGGTTTCATTACCTTGAACGCCGTAGGCGGTTGGGAAGCCCTGAACAACGGCATTGCCAACCTGGCTAACCTTGATACCAAAAAGACCCCGGACGGCTACAGCCATTACATCGCCATCCCCGGTGTCATCCAATTCGTTGCTTCGGGGCCGAAGGCGGTAGGCGGGGCCTGGACCGGCATCATGGTGCTGACTTATATGTTCGCCCTTATGGGCATACAATCGGCGCCGGCCTTTTCCATGTGGTCGTTTTCCAACAAAAACCCCAGGCCATTCGCACCCCAGCAGGTATGGGCCTCTTCATTCGGCATTGGTTTTATCCTTATTGTTTTCACGGCCATTCAGGGATTGGGCGGCCATCTGATCGGCGCTGATCCGGCCATGCTGGAAGCGGGATTTGCCACAGATATTCTGAAGCTTCCCACCGGAGACCTCATGACCATGCCCGGCAAACAGGGGATGATCGTGCCGGCCCTTATCCACATCCTTGCGGAAACTGCGCCATGGCTGGTCGGCCTTCTGGCGGTTTGCGCCTTGGCGGCCATGCAGTCCACCGGTGCGGCCTATATGTCTACTGCGGGCGGTATGCTGACCCGCGATCTGTACAAACGGTTCCTGAGTCCTGACGCCTCTCATACCACCCAGAAGCTTTTCGGTCGTATCGGAAGGATGCCCTGGTTCTGTTGGGCGGCTTGGCAGTGGCCTACGGCTTCCAGATGTGGCCCGGTCTTATTGCGGTATGCTGGTGGCCATGGCTTACCCGCACAGGTGTCACGGTTGGTCTGATCGCCGGCCTTCTCGCTGTCACCTGCACGGAAACAATCGGTCAGACATGGTTCGGTATCACGGCTTGGGGCCGCTGGCCCTGGACCATCCATTCCGCCGGCTGGGGCATTATTTTCAACTTAGGTCTGGCGATTATAATTTCCGCCTTTACTCAGAACCAGGAAGATATGGCACACAAGATGAAATACCACAACTTCCTCAAGGAATCTTGTGGCCTTTCCCCTGACCTCCAGAAACTCAAACCAGTGGCCTGGATCATCACCCTGGCCTGGTTCTTTTTCGGTATAGGCCCCGGCGCCGTGGTCGGCAATACCATTTTCGGTGATCCCACCGACAAAGCCACCTGGGTTTTCGGCATGCCTTCCATCTGGGCCTGGCAGATCATCTGGTGGGCGCTTGGCGTCGGCATGATGTGGTTCCTGGCCTATAAAATGAAAATGTCTACCATGCCGGATACAGAAATCGTTGCCCTTGTTGAGGATATCGGCGATGTCAAGACTGCTAGGCTTGATGTGGACAAACCATAAAAATATTTGAACCTTGTACTCCGTTGCTCTGGCATTATGGTCGGAGCAGCGGGGTTCTTGAATGCAAAACGACATTAAGAGAAATAATGCAGATTATCTGGTACGGCATAAGCTCTTTTGCCTTGGGGATTCTTCTTTTTTTCCCGGTGCGCAAACTGATACTAGGGCTCAACGTCAACCGGCTGCAGCAAAAATTGCACAGGGAAATAAGCAGTGAAGAGCTTGCCAACCTGAAAAAAAAGGCATCCGTCATCGCTGCATTGATTTCCATGACCTTTGCCTTTTTCTACAATAAGCTCGTGTTGATGAAATTTTTTTAATGAAATCGTATTTTTTACGATTTCATCAATTTTAGTTTTGTGAAACTTCATGAATCTTCTTGAGATTAAAAATACTAAGCCGCTCCTCTATTTCCTGATTTTTGCCATGGTGGTGGGATTTATATTCTATTGGCGGGTCGGCGTGGAGGAAAATCCCGGTGATTATCGTGTCAAAAAAGGCAATTACCGGCTTGAGGACGGCCAATTCGACCAGGCAATAAAAGAGTTCGAAGCTGCCCTGGCCCAGAATGACAGTCACGTCTTTGCCCATCTTGGTTTGGCAATCGCCTATCTCCAGTTGGGTGATGATGACAAATCCATACAGGAGTTTAACAGGACCATTGAATTGGACCCGAATCTGGCGGTAGCGTATGCGGATCGTGGCATTCTCTTCGACCGAGCCGGAAAATATCAGGAAGCTTTACATGATTACAAACGAGCCCTGGCCTTGAATGCCGAGGTTTTAGAAGGGCCGGGCTGGCTGTGGCGTTTCCTGCGGAATGTTGATGAAAAACCGCCGGCCATTGCCGATCGGGCCAAGTATCTTGAGGCGGAACTGCAAAAGCCTCCGGAAAAAAGGCTGCTCAAGATGCCGGATGAAGATGAAAAACAACAAATGTATAAAGTCAACGGTTGATGGCGTTGCAAAAAATCCGATCTACTGCGTCGTAGCGGGTTCTCAGGTGCTCGACATACCTGATGTATGCCTCCGCGCCCTCGACACCGCTACTCCTTGTATATCGAACTTTTTGCTTAGCCATCCCGTGATTTTTTTGCGAGGTAGTCAATGGTTGATGGAGCACTAGTTATTAAGAATTAGATGTATTGACCGTGGGGATTTCCTCACAATTATGCACAAGGCAAAGTCGTACGAATTAGATAATTCATGACACAGTGCTGGAAGTATAAATTTTGCGAAAAACCCGGGTATAGGGCAAAAACAGACCTGCCTGGAAATGATATTTTGTTTGGTTAAGGTTTTTAGATTTAAGGGATTTACTTGAAAAGAGGGGTATGGCATGAGTGATACACAGGATGAAAAAATCATAAATCTGTTACAGGAGAAACGTCTTTTTGAACCACCTAAAGAAGGCCGTGACAAAGCCTACATAAAAACTCTGCAGGAATACGAAACAGCCTATAAACGGTCAATGGATGATCCGGATGGCTTTTGGGCGGAAAAGGCGGAGGAACTCATTTCCTGGGACAAGAAATGGGACACGGTGCTTGAATATGATTTCCATAAACCGGAAGTCAATTGGTTTAAGGGAGGCAAGCTCAACATTGCCTATAATTGCCTTGACCGCCATATTGAAAACGGCAGGCGCAACAAGGCAGCCATTATCTGGCAGGGTGAGCCTGAAGATGAAGTTAAGGTCTATACCTATCAGATGCTCCAGCAGGAAGTTTGCCGGTTCGCCAATGTGCTCAGGAAAAAAGGAGTCACCAAGGGCGATCGCGTTTCCATCTATCTGCCCATGATTCCTGAGTTGGCCATTTCCATGCTGGCCTGTGCCCGGATCGGCGCCATGCACAGTGTAGTTTTTGCAGGCTTCAGCGCAATGAGCCTCCAGAATCGTATCCAGGATTGTCAGGCGAAAGTATTGATTACATCAGATGCTGTCTTGCGTGCCGGCAGAACCATTCCCCTGAAACCCAATGCGGATGAAGCGTTAAAGGAATGTCCTTCCGTGCAGCACTGCGTAGTTGTGGAGCGAGCCGGCAATGAAGTGGATATGCAGGAAGGTCGAGATACCTGGTGGCATGAAGAAATGCATGCCAAGGATATATCGGATAGGTGTGACCCGGTATCCATGGATGCCGAGGATATCCTGTTTATTCTGTACACCAGCGGTTCGACCGGCAAACCCAAGGGCGTTATTCACACAACCGGCGGGTATTTAGCCTATACGGCGTATACCACCAAATCAGTCTTTGATCTCAAAGACGATGATGTTTACTGGTGCACCGCCGACATCGGCTGGATCACCGGGCACTCGTATATACTTTACGGTCCTCTGGCCGTGGGCGGCACATCCATCATGTTTGAGGGTGTTCCTACCTGGCCGGGCCCGGATCGGTTCTGGAAAATTGTGGAAAAATTCCGGGTCAACATCTTCTACACCGCACCAACGGTTATACGATCATTGATGCGTGAAGGCGAAGAGCCCACTCGCAAGCATGATTTATCATCGTTACGGATATTAGGAACTGTCGGAGAACCCATCAATCCAGAAGCCTGGATGTGGTACCATCTCAACATTGGCAAATCCAAATTGCCAATAGTCGATACCTGGTGGCAGACCGAAACCGGCGGCATTCTCATCAGTGCCCTTCCATATGTAACTTCCCTGAAGCCCGGATCTGCCACAAGGCCGTTACCTGGTGTGGATGCCGCCATCTTTAAAGAAGACGGGACCGAAGCTGCGCCCAACGAGGGCGGACATCTCGTAGTCAGGCGTCCCTGGCCCGGCATGCTGCGAGGTGTGTTTGGTGATCCCGAAAGATACAAAACCACATATTTTGAACGGTACCCTGGTGTGTATGATGCCGGTGACGGATCACGGTGCGATGAGGACGGTTATTTCTGGATTATGGGTCGTCTGGACGACGTCATCAATGTTTCCGGTCATCGTCTGGGCACCATGGAAATCGAATCCGCCTTGGTTGCCCATGAAAATGTAGCGGAAGCAGCCGTTGTCGGTATGCCCCATTCCATCAAGGGGCAATCCATCTATGCCTATGTGACGGTAAAGTCAGGGATTGATGAAAACATAGAATTGCGGCAGGATCTCGTGAAACATGTGCGGGCGGAGATCGGACCCATTGCGACTCCGGAAGTGATCCAATTCGCCCACGGCCTTCCCAAAACCAGAAGCGGCAAGATCATGCGGCGTATTCTCCGCAAAATTGCAGCCAGCGACTATGAAGACTTTGGCGACACATCCACCCTGGCTGATCCAACCGTGGTGGATGATCTGGTTTCAGGAAAAAAATCCATGGGCTAGATCGTTCGCATCCGGAAACTGGATCACTTTTATTTTACCCATGCTGGGACTCACTCCCTTTTCGTGAGGAAACGCCGGGCTTCTCCCCCAGGAAGCCCGGCGTTTCTCTTTTGTAGATTTTCTTTTTGAACGAATTGAAAAACTGCTACACTGAAAAAAATTCTATCGAATATGCCGGGCAACTTAAGAATTAATACCAAGTCGCATTCAAAGAGATAACGAGGCCGCTAAGGAGGAGGCTCCGGGGGCGTATATGAAATACGTCGAGGAAGTCGACGACGCAGCCAATTCAGTTCAATCCCCCCTTGAGGGGGACAAAGTTAGAATTTGAATGCGACTTGGTATAAGCTTTTCAACTATTTCGAGACGATGCAATGAAGATGCGCGCCGCCATAGACAAAGAGTCTTTTGACCAGTTGCAGGAACGACGTGAAAGCCTGACCCGGGTCGCACCATTTCCATACAGTGAAGACCTGCGTTCCGTAATGGACCCTGAGGTATTCACAAGTTCTCCGCATGCTACTGTTAGAGATGTGGTAAGGACCATGTCCAAGCGAGGTGTCTCCAGTGTTATTGTTGTTGATGAAAAGGATTATCCGGTTGGGATCCTAACCGAACGGGACGTGCTTGACCGGATCGTGGCCGAAGATTGTATAAATCTTATAAGCACACCGGTATCAGCAGTGATGACGAAAAATCCTTTGGTTCTGAGTCCTGATAACACCATATATCGTGCGTTATCTATTTTGTCCGCCAAGCGGGTCAAGCACCTGCCCTTGGTTGAGAACGGCAAGGTTGAAGGAATTGTTACTTTCCGTCAGCTCCTCAAGCTCAAACATCCCGAGCCCATGACCTTTATTGAGGAGATACGTGGCGCTTCGGATATCAGAACATTACGGGCCATCCGCAGCAAACTTCCGGGAATGGTGGCATCACGGCTTGATGGCGGCATTAGGGCCTATGATCTTGTGGTTATGCTTTCTTTATTAAATCAGGACTGTCATGTGAAGACGCTCGAACTCCTTATCGAGGAAATAGGCGAGCCCCCATCGCCCATATGTGTATTTGTGTCGGGAAGCCACGGCAGAAGGGAAAATCTTCTCACGCCTGACCAGGATCACGGCATGATAATAGCAGACTCTGACAACGGGGAGGTGCAGTATGATCCCTATTATATTGAGCTATCAACAAGGTTTTCCGAGGCGCTGGCCGAGATCGGCTTTGTAAAATGCCCCGGCTATATAATGTCCATGAATCCCATTTGGCGCAAAAGTCTCCGGGAATGGCGGCTGCAAATCCAATACTGGTTCGATCTTCAGGTCCGCGAGTTGGGCAGGTTTGTCACTGTTCTCTATGACTCGGCGCCCATTTACGGGAACAACGCTTATTTTGCCGAAATGATGGACTCTGCCTTTTCCCTGCTTGCCAAGCACCATGAAGTACTCCGCGTGCTCCATGAAGAAGAGGGCGCTCACAAGGTTCCCACCGGGCTGCTGGGTCGGTTCATCACTGAACGCAAGGGCAGCCATCGCGGCGAGATAGATATCAAAAGAAGCGGCCTTATCTTTGTGGTTGAAGGTATACGAATCTTGGCACTACTCCATAAAGTAAAAGCCACGTCCACTCTGAAAAGGATCGAATTCCTGGTGTCGGGCGGATTTATTCACCCTGATGACGGCGAGTATTTTGAGACGGCATATTTGATCCTGCTGCATCTCACTTTAAGCGCCCAGGTTGAAAAAATGAAGGCCTCCCTGCCGATAGACACCTATATTGCTCCGGAAAAACTTTCCCGGCAGGATAGGGAAACCCTGCGCCATGCCTTCAAAGCCGTCTCTTCTCTCCAGAGTCTGGTTGCCACCGAGTTCGGAGAACTTGTGTTGTAATTTCCCCAACTTTTCCCTTGACCATATCCCCTTAATTTTCATACCTTTTTAAAAGGCGTTGCGTTTGTCAATGCTGTTCACCAGGGAATCTTTCACAAATCACCAGAAAATGGGCGGAGGTCATATGAGTGGAAAGGAAGATAATAAAATTGTCAGCTTGTCCAAGGAAAGTCGGGTGTTTCCTCCACCGGAGGAAGGTAGGGGCATCGCCTATATAAGCACCTTGGAGGAATACGAAGCCCACTACAACCGCTCCTTAATTGATCCTGAAGGATATTGGGCGGAAAGAGCCACAGAGCTTATAAGCTGGGATACGAAATGGGACAAGGTGCTGGAAGCTGACTTGAATAAACCGGAAATTAACTGGTTTATTGGCGGCAAGCTCAATGTTTCCTGTAATTGCCTCGATCGGCATATAAAAAACGGGCGGCGCAACAAGGCTGCTCTCATCTGGCAGGGTGAGCCTGAGGATGATGTTAAGGTGTATACCTATCAGATGCTTCATACCGAAGTGTGCCGTTTTGCCAATGTCCTGAAAAGCATGGGAGTCAAGAAGGGCGACCGGGTCGCCGTATATTTGCCCATGATTCCGGAATTGGCCATTTCTCTTTTGGCCTGCACGAGGATC
Organism: uncultured Desulfobulbaceae bacterium; assembly: GCA_945787445.1. Classification (GTDB taxonomy): domain Bacteria; phylum Desulfobacterota; class Desulfobulbia; order Desulfobulbales; family CALZHT01; genus CALZHT01. The sequence continues at coordinate 19,610 of CALZHT010000085.1, read as the reverse complement.
GGTGCAATCCACAGTGTGGTGTTTGCCGGATTCAGCGCCCAGAGCCTTAAAAGCAGGATTCAGGACTGTGAGGCCAAGGTGCTGATTACGGCAGACGCGGTACTGCGCGGCGGCCGGACAATACCCCTTAAGCCCAATGCTGATGAAGCCCTTACAGACTGCCCTTCGGTAGAGCACTGCATTGTGGTGCAGCGGGGTGGCAATGAAGTCGGTATGCAAGGTGGCCGGGATTCCTGGTGGCATGAGGCAACGGCGTCGGAGAAAATTTCCGACATCTGTGATCCGGTCAGTATGGATGCCGAGGATATCCTGTTTATTCTCTATACCAGCGGCAGCACCGGCAAGCCCAAAGGCGTGGTGCACACCACCGGCGGTTACCTGACCTATGCAGCCCATACCACCCAACTGGTTTTCGATATCAAAGATGCTGATATCCACTGGTGCACTGCTGATATAGGCTGGATCACCGGCCATACCTATATTCTCTATGGCCCACTGGCTTTAGGGGCCACTTCGGTAATGTTTGAGGGTGTGCCTTCATACCCCAAACCTGACCGCTTCTGGCGTATCGTCAACAAGTTCAAGGTGGATATCTTTTATACCGCCCCAACCGTGATCAGAGCATTAATGCGGGAAGGGACGGAGTGGACCACCAGGCATGATCTCTCATCACTGCGAGTGCTAGGTACAGTGGGAGAGCCTATTAATCCCGAAGCCTGGATATGGTATCATGAGCATATCGGCAAGGGGAAACTGCCCATCGTCGACACCTGGTGGCAGACGGAAACCGGTGGCATTCTTATCTCACCGCTTCCTTATGCCACGCCGTTAAAACCGGGGTCCGCCACCAGACCATTACCTGGTATCGAAGTCAGTATCTATCGGGAAGACGGCAGCGAGGCTGCGGTTAATGAGGGGGGACACCTGGTGGTCAAGCGTCCCTGGCCCGGCATGCTGCGCGGTGTATTCGGCGATCCTGCACGATTCAAGAAGACATATTTTGAACGTTTCCAGGGGATTTATGACCCGGAAGACGGCGCCCGCCGGGATGAAGACGACTATTACTGGATAATGGGCCGGCTCGATGATGTTATCAATGTTTCCGGGCACCGGCTGGGCACTGCCGAGATCGAATCGGCCTTGGTGGCGCATGACAGTGTGGCTGAAGCCGCTGTAGTCGGCGCGCCCCATGATATTAAGGGCCAGACCATCTATGCTTATGTGAGCCTCAAGGCAGGGATCTCTGCAAGTGAGCAATTACTGGACGCTCTCAAAAAACACGTCAGGTCGGAGATCGGTCCCATTGCCACCCCGGAGTTTATTCAGTTCTCCGAAGGGCTGCCCAAAACTAGAAGCGGCAAGATCATGCGGCGAATCCTGCGCAAAATCGCTGCGGACAATTATGAAGACTTCGGCGACACTTCCACCCTGGCTGATCCCTCCGTGGTGGATGTCCTGGTTGCAGATCATAAAAAGTTGGTTACCTGACGGCCGATTGATTACCCTTTAAGTGTCACATTTTATGCCGCCCCTTCTAGAGATGGTCGTTAACGATACTATTGCCTGTTGACGCTATACCCTATCCTGCTATAGTAATGCCATGTCCCTGAAAGTGCCTAAAGTTAATGTACTTATTTATCAGATGTTCCTTTTACATCATGGAGGTCAGGATTTCTGAGGTTTACCCATGACTGACGCAATACTTCTTATCGATGATGACGAAAGCCTGCGGCGGGTAACAGAGTATAACCTGGCAGGCGCCGGGTTTACCGTGATCACTGCCGAATCAGGCAAAGAAGGCCTGCGCCGGTTCCGAAAAGAAGTACCGGGTCTGGTGATAACCGATGTCAAGCTCGGCGATATGAACGGGCTTGAGGTGCTGGCTGCAGTGAAAAAGGAATCGCCGGACACCCCGGTGATTGTCATTACCGCCTTCGGCTCCATTGAAATGGCGGTAAAAGCAATGCAGCAGGGGGCTTTTACCTTTATCACCAAGCCCTTTGACCGCGAAACCTTGCGGCTTTCCTGTGAAAAGGCCCTGGAACTCAAAAAACTGCGCGCCAAGACCAGACTGCTTTCCGAGGAAGTGAACCGGCTTACCGGCACGGAAGGCATGGAAACGGCAAATTCCGCCATGGCCGAAGTTCTCATGACCGCTCTCAAGGTGGCAAGCAGTGAGGCAACAGTCCTTATCACCGGTGAATCAGGGACCGGCAAAGAGGTGCTTGCCAGGTTGATTCACCAGAACAGCCCCCGAAAAATAGGCCCCATGGTGGCGGGCCTTGGCCACCAGGAAAGGCCGCTTTCAGAGCGCTTCCGGCGGCACCCTGTTCCTGGACGAGGTGGGAGACTTGAAAGTGGATATGCAGGCCAAACTGCTACGGGCCATCCAGGAAAGGGAAGTGGAGCCGGTCGGTTCCGACCGCCGGGAAAAGATTGACGTGCGTATTATTGCCGCCACCAATAAAGATTTGCAGGAAGCAATTGCCAATGAAGAATTTCGGGAGGATTTGTTTTACAGGCTTGGGGTAATACTTTTAATTCTTCCACCTCTTCGAGATCGCAAAGAGGATATTCCGGGCCTGGTCCGACATTTTCTAAAAAAAGCCGGCGCCCCCGCAGATGTCGGATTCAGTAAAGAAGCGCTGGCAGTGATGAAGAAATACCATTGGCCCGGAAATATCCGCGAACTGCAAAATGTGGTGGAGCGCTGCGTTATTTTACGGAGAGGAAATGTTATTGAAAAACAAGATCTCAATATTTTCCCATCCGCCCCGGTCACCGGATTTTCAATCCCGGATCTTCCTGAACAAGGCATCTCCCTTGATGAAGTGGAAAAAAAATTGATCCTCAAGGCCCTGGCAAAAAGCGGCGGCAACCGCTCCGAAGCCGCGCGTTTGTTACAAATCCCCCGCCACGTTCTTATCTACCGCCTGGAGAAGTTCGATATTTCATAATGTTGCAGGGCGGGTTGCGTCCGCCAATCATATATCGGATCAAAGGAAAACGGGAAATAGAAATAATTGCTTTAGGTCCACTGAGAACAATATATCAGGAAACATATAAGGCTTTGTTGCGGAAACGAAAAAAATAGTTAGCGCCATGTTTCATGGCGTCTTGTGAAGTGATTAGCCGTCTTTGGAGACCAGATCTCCTTCAATGTAGCGATGGATAATGCCGGAGATCAATGTCTGATATGGTATTCCCATCTGAAGGGCTTTTTTTTGGATCCCTTTAAAATCGTGATCATATAATCGAATTGTAATTCGTTTGTCCTTTTTAAAGGTACTGTCGGCCGCAGCTTTGATCGCTTCGAGTTCCTTTTGGGACGGCTTGGATGATTTTAACCGACCAGTTTCATATGCCTTCAATATTTCTTTTTCTTCTCGATCAAGTTTCATGGCGAGCCTTCCTGTTCTTGTAAATAATCTTTAGTTGCCTTTCTGCTTGGAATGATTGTTTTCAAAAAGATGTAATCCTTTTCAATTATGTAAGGAACCAAGTAAACATAATTTTCGACTACAACGAAATAAATTCGCTGCCCTGGATACTTTTCCTGGTCGGGGTGATCGGCAACCATCCAGACATCACCTTGGCTGAGATGAAAAATAATCTGCTCAAATGAAATATTGCGATGTTTTTTCAGCCACTCATTTTTGTCTGAATTCCAATCATATTTCATAAGCAATAATGTACATCATTTGTATGTACATGTCAATTGCTGATGTTTGTGTTATTTTTATACAGCATCGAATTAGGGGTAGCACAATGTAGGGCAGGCTGTGCCCGCCATTCATGATGGGAATAGCCCATCCTACGAAGCTATACCCAATTCTCAACCAGCAGGCCCGGGACTCTTTTGAATTCTTTGACATTGTTGGTAGCCAGTGTACATGTCAGGCTCCTGGCATGGGCGGCAATCAATAAATCCATCGACCCTATCAAATTTCCCTTGGCCTCGAGATGCGCCCGGATTTCTCCATAGTGGCATGCGGCCCTATCGTCAAAATTCAATATTTCCAATGGTGTTACAAATTCATACAAGGCATCATGGTTTTGCCGGGGTTTACTGCTTTTTTTGATGCCGTATTCCATTTCCGCCAATGTGATGGATGAAATGGCAACATCTTCAATGGCAAAAGACTGTAATCTTTCTAAAACATGGGGCGGTTTTTTCTTGATGATATATATGCAGATATTGGTATCCAACATATACTGCATTACAGGTTCTCCCTGGATTCCAAATCCGGCTGCACTCTCTCCTCCATAAAGTCGTCACTGAATTTATCAAGGCTGCCTACCAGAGCAGCCCATGGATTATCCTTGGGCAAAAGAATAACATTTGCACCAACACGTTTAATGTACACCTCATTTCCTTTAAATTGAAATTCTTTAGGGAGCCTTACAGCCTGGCTGTTACCGCTCTTAAATATTTTTGCCGTATCCATAATTATCTCTCCTGTATATATTAAAAAGTATATACATAATATTCCTAAAGATCAACTTTTATACTTTTATCAAAAGAATACTGCAATGTTTAGCAGCCTTTCGCAACTTCCGGTCCTGAGTGGCAATTGGAATTCCTTCACGCATGGCCAGATCAAGATAGGATGCATCATAGGTGGAAAGTTTTGTCTCTCGTGCTAAAAACAATATTTCCTTTGTCATCCTTTCAGGTGATTCTTGCTCGACTCTTATGGGTAAAGCGGTCAACAAGGCCAGAAACCTAGCACTATCAGCCTCGCTTAATCGTTTTTGCCGTTCGGCAACCAGGAGGAAATTGCCGACTTCCAGAGGCCAAACCGAGGGGACGATAGCTGTTGCTTCCGCAAATTTTTTAAGGATGCTGTCTGCATAACGACTTGCCTCATCTTCAAAGCACCGTGCCATGACCACCGAGTTATCCAGGACAAAACCAACGTCCATTATCTTCTTCCCGCCTCAATCATCTCACGTATGGAAAGGCCATCCAGTTTATGCTGCTTGCGAAATGCCCGTATTTTTTCAATCACCTCCAAAATAAATTTAAATCACCAACAACATAATTTATTACATTGCGGTCGGGCCAAATCAAAACCAAAGGCATTGATGGGCAGAGCCCATCCTACGTTGCTTATCAATAAAAGCCAAGAGTAAATTTAGCCCCTTTTGCCTTGCTATCAAAAAGAAGAAATAAGTAGACAAACTGATAACTTTCGATATCTTTACGTGATAGATTTGGCAATCGGAGAAAAAATTCTAAGACTTTGGAAAGCAAGAGGCTGGAGCCTACAACAGCTTACAAAAGAATGGACAAGAAAATCATCATCCATGGTGCTAAATAGTTTTATTCGGGATACCAAGGCAGAAGGGAATCTATGAAGCATGTGGATAAATTAATGGAGAATTTCTCCTATGGAAACGTTAATTGATGACGAAAAATTAAAAGACCTCTTCAAACAGGCCATTATTGAAGCCATTGAAGAAAAGAAAGATGCCGTGCATGATTTACTGGTTGAGGCCATGGAAGATCTGGCCATGATTCATGCTATCCAGGAAGGTGAGGATTCTAAAACTGCTAGCAGGAAGGAAGTCTTTAAGGTATTGGAAGATAAGGCATGAAAACAGAGTTCAAGAAGAGCTTTGTCAAGGACATCAAACGGCACAGTAAAGACCAAAAACTGCTCACCCGGATTCAAGAAATCATTCTGGAAGTGGAAGCCGCCAAAGACCCCACAGCTATTAACAAACTTAAAAAACTGAAAGCAGAAGGATCATATTATCGCATCAGGTGCGGCAATTACAGGCTCGGCCTGGTTATCGATAACGATACCATTACCTTTGTCAGGGTTCTCCACCGGAGCGAAATCTATCGCTACTTCCCCTAAACCTTTCTTTTGAACAAATTTCCACTGGACGAATTGAGCAATAGGGCAGGCTGCGCCCGTCAATGATATGTAATGCCCAATATGTAGGGTGGGCATTACCCACCATTTCCACAGTATAATCGATGGGCAGAGCCCATCCTACGATTTCATGAAGAATATTCTCCAGCGAGCTTGCAGAATATTCTTTATCTCCGTTCCTGTTTTGTGGATTTCCGGCCTCTATTTCAGCTATTCATTCCAGAATATTTCCTTTTATTCTAGTGAGATAGGAGTCTTGTGTTTACCTGTGGCACGCCCATTGCTCTACATATGAAGGGTTGGTTGCTCTTATGTTGCCTTTGCTGAGGTTGTCAACGGTAATACAACCGGAGAGTGCTTGCCCTAAAATGTGGAAGAGTCATGAAAGTACTAACAAAATATACAGCCGCCTTGCTTTTTCTGGTGTCGATTATGCTGTTACCCGTCTCAAATGGTAAAGCCGCTGAAACTATAGATTCGGTTTTTCAGGTTAAAAATCTGAGCTGCGGTTCCTGTCTTGCACGGATAAACTTCAATATCCGCCGATATGATCCACGTGCTAAGATAATTACCGCCAATATCGGGAAAGGCGGGATCATTGTCGCTCATAGTCCATCCTTTATGCCGAGGGAGCTTCTTGCGTTTATCATCTCCGATCTTGGCTATCCGGCAACCGTGATTTCACCCTCTGATGCGCTCCATAAAGAATTATTTAAGAAGAATTACAGCAGTGCCGGTGGCCTTGCATCTCAGGGCAGCACATGTTGTTCGAGCGGGAGTTGCGGGGCCACTTCTTCATCGTGGAAGGCATTGTACAAACGTTACTTTGGCAAAAATAAATGATGGCGTCGCAAAAAGTTTCATCTACTGCGTTGAAGCGGGTTTTTAGAATGCTCAACATACCTTATGTATGCACCCCAAGGGCATTCGTTTCACAGCACTTCCGCTTCTTCGACCCCACTTCGCCTTGTTTATCGAACTTTTATGCTTAGCATCCCAATACCTATTGCGAGTACATTAAATAAATACCTTAATAACAGAAAATAGGAGAATACACGTGAAAACCAAACATATCGTTTCAGCCCTTGCAGTTGTTGTTGCCCTAGTCGTTGGCGTAGCATTTTTCTGGGAAAGTGGGGCATCGCAATTATCACCAAAGAACGGTGTCCTGGAAATTCCACTTGCTGAAATCAGTGACGGTAGGGCCCACTTCTACAAGGTGAAGGCCAATGACGGCACCATGGTAACTTTTTTTACCTTGAAAAGTAGAGATGGTGTTATCAGGGCGGCGATTGACTCGTGTGATGTATGTTACCAGTCCGGATTAGGATACTACCAGGAAGGTGATGTTATGGTTTGCAAGAATTGCGGCCAGAAATTCGCCTCCAATAAGATCAATATCCTGAGGGGCGGCTGTAATCCCGCGCCCCTGAAGCGCAAGATTGTCGGAAACAATCTTGTTGTTGCCATGAAAGACATTAATGCTAACACCTGGTATTGCAAGTTCCAGGGATAGTCAGGAAAAAATGTTGCCCACACTGGTGAATAGTATGGCATACGATCTGGAAAAATACCGGGACAAACGGGAAAAGGTGCTTGGCGTAAAAAAACGTGGCCTAAGCTTCGGCGTGCTTGCTACCCTAGTTTCAACAGCTATAGTCCTGGGCATCGGCCTTTTGGTTATTCCAAAGTCCATCGCCTATTTTCAGGCGAGGAACTATGAAGATGCAATTATTAAAATGATGGACGACTCGCCATGGCCGGCCAAAATAATTTCCGAAACCGGTTCCCTCAAGGGAGTAAGAAATGTGATGGCCGGCGATAACCACAAAAGAATAATCGTCACCTTTGATAAGAGGGAGACCGACGTGAAAAGGCTATCGCTCTTCCTGCAGAACAAGGGGGTCGAAGCTGTTTTGCTGAATCAGGTAAGTCATGGTCAACGGTTGGATTTTTAATAGAGGAGCATGGCATTGAAGCTTTACAATATATCATTCAATAACCTGCGCCGCCGCAAAGGCAAGGTGATTTTCCTTGTTCTGGGTCTTATGATAGGCATTTCCACCATTGTTACTCTCCTGTCCATTACTGAGAGCATGTCAAGAGATATCGAAGACAGGCTTGACCGATTCGGGGCAAACATTGTCATGGTCCCCAAGGCTGAAAACCTGTCCCTGACTTACGGCGGAATCACAGTGGGCGGCGTTCACTATGAAATGAAAGAGTTTGATGAAGCGGCGCTAAAAAGGATATACACCATTGAAGCTAAAAAGAACTTAGGAGCGGTGGCCCCGAAAGTACTGGGTTCCGCCATGGTAAATGGCACGAATATCCTGGTCATGGGGGCTGATCTTAAAACGGAACTTCGCCTCAAAACCTGGTGGCATCTTCAAGGAACAGCGCCAAAGGATGAGACCGAAATCATTGTCGGTTCCGAGGCCGCTGCCGCTTTGCATATAAAAGCAGGTGATACGGTTGCTCTCTCCGGGCGAAATTTTTCTGTGGCAGCTGTTATGGATCCCACCGGCGCCTCGGAAGACGGGGTCATTATAGGTGATCTGCATGCCATGCAGCATGTGCTTGGCAAAGAAGGAAAGGTCTCCATGGTTGAGATTTCCGCTTTTTGCCGGGATTGCCCCATATCCGAGATGGTAATGCAGATATCCGGCAAGTTTCCCGAAGCCAAGGTAACTGCGCTCAAACAGGCGGTGATGTCAAAGATGCAATCCATCGAACTTTTTAAATCCTTCAGCTACGGCATCGCGGCCCTGGTGATTTTTATCGGCTCTCTTCTGGTTTTTGTAACCATGATGGGCTCTGTCAATGAACGAACCCGTGAAATAGGAATATTCCGGGCCATCGGCTTCCGCCAGGGCCATGTCATGCAGATCATACTGCTTGAGGCCATTGTGGTGGGATTGATCGGCGGCTTGCTGGGATACTTGACCGGCAATATTATTGCCTGGAGTGTTGTGCCCTTTGTTATGCGGGAAGGGGCATTTGCCGGCATTAATTATTCTTTGGGCGGGATCGCCGTCTTACTTGCCGTGGCTTTGAGCCTTCTGGCAAGCCTCTATCCAGCACATAAGGGCAGCAGTCTTGATCCAAGTGAAGCCTTGCGGGCATTATAATTGTCTAGGAGATACATGATGAACTCTCAGCAACAGGATACACACCTCATAGAGGTAAAAGATATTTCCAAACAATACCCCAATGGTGACAGCATTGTTCATGCTATCCAGCACATGAATTTTTACATTGACGATGGCGAGTTTGTCACGGTAATGGGCCAGTCTGGTTCCGGGAAGAGCACATTGCTTTCCATTCTGGGCGGCTTGAACCACCCAACGGACGGCAGGGTATTGATAGACACTCTTGATATTTACAACCTCACCATTGAACAACGGGCCGATTTCAGAAGCGAATACATCGGCATTATTTTCCAGTCTTTTCAGTTGATCCCTTATCTGACCGTGTTGGAAAATGTGAAGCTACCCATGGCAATTACCGGCATAAGTGCGCAGCAGCAGGAAGAGATGGCCCTGGCGGTCCTCGAAAAGGTGGGTCTTACCAACAAAGGGGATCGGCTGCCGGACCAGCTGTCGGGCGGGGAACAGGAGCGTGTCGCCATTGCCAGGGCAATTGTCAACCGGCCTCCCATTCTTTTAGCGGACGAACCAACCGGAAATTTGGACAGTGATAACGCGGCTGGTATTATGAATTTGCTCGAACAGCTCAATAAAAAAGAAGGGCAGACCATAATCATGGTTACCCATAATCCCGAGATTTCCAAATACTCCGGTAGAGTAATTTTTGTCAAAGACGGTATCTGCACCGAGCAATAGCTGTTACGCAAAATTGCGAACTACAGCAATTTCAGATAACCTGATTTCGGCAGATTTTTAGTTGATACCAAAATTATGGGCTAAAAGAAGTGACTAAAGTTCGAAGTGCCTAAAGTGCCTAAAGTTAAAGGATTTATAACCCTCAAGGGGGCACTGAAAATAGTCTGATCAGAAAAGTGCCCATCGGAAATGCCCTTGGGGTGCACTTCGCTATGCATGTTCAATCGGTTAGTCACCCAAAAGTTCCACAAGCTTCCTGCAAAACTCTTTATAACTCATGGTCCGGTTGATTCCGGGGCATGATTCTTTTATTGCGTCAAAGTTGGCTTCAGCCTTGAGGATGCTGGGATGGAAAGGCCACTGGCTGCACCTCCAAGGTTTTATATCGTAAATCGTACAGCCTTGCCTTTTCCGGTAGAAAATGCATTTGCCGCCAACGGTCCGCATTTGAATGATATTTCCGGTTTTATGCAGGTAGCGCTGTAAAAGCTCTTTCTCTGTCAGCCGGAATCTCATGCACAACCTCTCAATATCGGCCGTGTTGAGAGAAATGGTCGTATCCCCTTCACAACACTGCCCACACTGGCGGCATCTGAAAATTTCTGTCTCACTGGTCATTTGAATTATGGAATGTCCTTCTGGCTTAAAAAATAAGGGCAGCTGGTTTCCCGGCAGCCATGAGGGTGTTTTGCACTGTATCGACAGGTAGGCTTACTTCCGGAGTGCAAGTTGGTGTCAAAGCTTTCCTTGAGGAATTCGTCTGCCACCTTGAGCGCAGCCCAGACATATGCCTTGCAACAGCTCGGACCGGTGAGATTGGTCATGGCCTGGCTTACCGTGGTTACCACCTCCATGGTAGTTCGTTGTTCCTCATCTTTACCGCATTTGGAACCGGTGAGGACGCTAAAGCAAGCGCCAATGGCCGGTGCGATGCCGCAGACGCCGGTAAGGCCGCAATAACCGCCATGTGCCTGTTTTTCCGTTCTGATGAAGACTTCTTTTATGTCGTCATCTGTGATGTTTGTTCCACCTTCATTTTTAAGAGCGGCCATGAGTGCGCCACCGGCGATATAGGCATGTTGGCAACCGAGCATGGGAAGATTGGGAAAACTCATGGCCAGTTCGGCAATAACAATCGGATCAGCCGAATTGGTTGTGAACACAAGATCCTCGATTACCTGCATGGCGTCCCGGTTGTGGCAGTTGTCGCAGATATAGTGGCCTTTCGGACAGGTGATGAGGCCATGCTCTGATCTACCGCAAAAGTTACAGGTGACGTCCAGCGATTTTTCATGATATTGCAGCATTTCGCCACAAACCATGCAGTGCTCGGTCTGCCGATCTGTGTCAGTTGATACTTCTCCTGCTGTCACAGAAGCCAGCGTTTCCGGCGGTCCTGCCTTGAAAAATTTATCTGAGATTCTTGCAAACAGCCCGCCTTTCTGTTCCTGGCGACCGCCAGTCTTTTCGGCAGGGGCTCAACAACTCGAGTTGGTAGTATTCTTTTGTTGTTCAAGCATGTTTCATCTCCGGTTAGCTGTTAACTATCAATGTATAGGCAATCAACCCCAGACTCACTACTGTGGTGGTGTGCAGAACACGCATACTCCATGACCCGCTATGTTTACGGTTCTTATAGGTCATGAAATAGGCGAATGCCAGAAGGACAATGGTGGCGGCGAGAAATACCCAGCGGTATCTGGCAAACCACATGGACATGGTAAAGCTTCCCAGGCCGAAACTGGCCAGGATCAAAGGAAGCTGTCAACAGAATACATAGGCAAGCGCTGTGGTGACGGCGCCGCCGCTGGCGAGTTTTTCTTTCATTTTTTCTCCTTTAACAATCTGATCTTGCTGCTGCCGTTGCCGGAAGCCTGCATGGTGATCTTTCCCTCACGGGTAAGTTTGCTTACAATAAAAATGACACTGTCACGCTCTAAATTCAAATGACTGGCAATCTCATCCGGGTCCGCTTTTTTTTGCTGAATGACGAAATCAACTATTATACGCTCTATTTCTCCCAACCAGTCATTAAAGAGGTTGCGCAGTTCAGGAGTGGAATAGGAAGCCAGTTCATAGGTATGGCTGATGGCGGTAAGAACTTCTTTACTCATTTCAATGGGATTCACGCCTGAATCCGTGCACTCCTTAATTCAGTGCTCCACCATATCAATGACCTGCAAGTTTTCGCCGCTGCTCGAGACAATCTTCTGTAGCAATTCCTTTTTTTCAACCTCGGAGAGATTATCCAGCAGGGAGGAAAGCAGGCGTCCAAGCAGTTCCTTTTTCTGCACTCCGTTTAATTTTTCGAGAGCTTCATTGTCCATACTGTTATTCATCCAGATACCTCATTTGTACTATGGAAATCCTGCTTGGTTATTTTAGCATTACCTCAATGCTTTGTTTCAGCTCATCAAAGTGGATGGTATCAGTGTGCCGTTTTATGATCGTTCCTTCTTTGTTAATAAAGATCGTTTCGGGAATCCCGGCGGCTCCCAGAGCCTTTGCTATGCCTTTTTCGTGCCCGACCGGGTAAGTGATATGATACTTGTCAATGAATTTTCTGATCTCTTTCTCCTTGCTCATGGTGAACACGCCCAAAAAAAGAACACCCTTGTCTTTATAAGTCCGATAGGCTCTCTGCAACTCAGGAGCTTCATTCTTGCATTTTTTTCACCAGTGGGAACCGATGTTAACCACCAGCGGGGTGCCTTTGAGGTTGTCCGAGGTATAGGTTTTGCCGTTAAGGTCGGTAAAGGTAAAAACCGGAACAGAGCCGCCATGGACCGGACCGGCTGCAAGCAGCAACAGAAGTACTATTAATGGCACTTTCCTCAGCATGAATTATTCTCCTTTATATATGACTCCGTTCCGTTCCACCACATGGAGGTTACCTCCTTTGCACGCCAATAGCTTTTTTAGCCGTGGTCAGCTGCATGGAAGCGGAAAACTCATTTTTCAGGTCGACTAATTGAGCGAGTTCACCAAGAATGTCAATCAACGAAACGTCAGAGAGGCTGTAAAAGATAAAAGGGCCGTCCCGGCGGGTTACCACAACTCCGGAATCGCGTAACACCCGCAGATGGAAAGAGACCAGAGTTTGTGAAAGACCTGTGGAATTGATAATTTCGGTTACGGACAGGGATTCTCTGCCGATGACACGAATTATAGTCAGACGGTTGGCGTCTCCGAGTATTTTGATAAACTGGGCAAATTTTTTCATGTACGACATAGTGATATTTGTAAAAGCTCATATGAGTGAACACTTATATGTATAGTCGTGTCATTTTTAACTGTCAACTGAAAAAATCTTGACATATTTACACAAGCGTATAAACATATATTTATATATTAACGGCTTTAAAGCGTATATATCACACGATGTCAACTGTGTGGACCTGTCAAACAGGATTTGGAGAAACCTTTGAAGGAAGTTGCCATAATAGAAGGTATAGAGAATACTAATTTTCAGCATCCGGCATTTTTGGCCAAGGCACTGGCAGATGAAAATCGGCTGCGGATCCTTATTTCTCTGGGACAAGGGAAGAAGCCGGTTTCCCGAATTGTCGAGGAATTGGGCGTGTCCCAGCCGCTCGTTTCGCATCACTTGAAGGAGCTCAAACGGTCGCTGCTGGTGACCGTGGAGCGGAGCGGGCCCTTTATCTATTATGAACTTGCGGACAGGAGAATCCTTGAAATTCTCACCGATCTGCAAAAACTGGCAACTGATTTGCTCGCCAACAGGACAACCTTTTAGCGCAGGAATGTTTTTTACATATGAATGAAATCCAGAAGATTTTAGAAGAAATGGAACCGGAAACAGCCCTGTCAGAGCTAGCCCAGGCGATTAAAAAAATTCTTTCGCATTTTAACGATGATACCAGAGTCCGGTTCGTAACTGAGATGATCAGCGAGGCGGGCGAGGACAAGATCTCCAGCCTGGTCAATCTCTGACTGGCCGAGTGCATGGACGAAGGTGTCGATCCAACGCATATGTGCCAGAGCCTTGTTGATAAAGTGGCTCAATCAAAACAACTCATGGCGGTTACCGATCCGGATATCATGGTGTTGTTTGAAAGCTGGCTTGATGAATTGGAGGAAGAGGTGATCACGCACCTGAAGGATCACCCTGAATCCGGTGAACTTGATGTCGCGGCAGATTTGGGTCTGTCAAAAAGTGGCGCTACCTTTCTGGTCGCCAAATTGAAAAGAGAAAATAAAATATAGCCCGCATTTCTCACCAGCATCTGCTGCAACGTCGCAATGGCACATGTCTACTCCGTTGCGTTCGATTTAGGTGCTCAACATACTTCAAGTATGCCTGCGCGCCTAAATCTTCGCGCGCCTTGTATCCATATACTCTTGCACCGTTTCGCGACGATCCTTGTGAGAAATGCGGGCTAGGAAATAAAAAGGAGGTAGCTATGCTGAAAATACGATTTTTCATGAATGAACCTAACGGCGGGCCTTGAAAGCATTTCTACAAAATGATGCCCAGGCTGGGCGAAAAGTATGACGTTGACATAGAAGTCACCTCAAAACCCAAGGGCGACTACCTGACCGATGAGTATTTCGCCCTGGACCTGCCGGTGGCACCTGCCATCATGGTGGGCGACGAAATTGTCACCGAAGGCAAAGATATTGATGACCAAGCGGTAGAGACTGTTATTTGCCGCCAACTGGGGCTGCCGGAACCGGAACCTCCCCAAGAAGGGATGATCAAAAGGTTTTTCGGTTGATCGTCAGGGCCGGTATTAAAAATAGGGGAGGTGTTGTCATGGCTGAGCACAAAAATGCATCCATCATGATTTTCCATGACGAACTCTGTCAGGTATTCAACGGCCTTATGACTGCCCTGAGCTTGCAGAGGGCCGGCGCCGAGGTAACCGTATTCTTTGGTTCGCGAGGCATCAACGCAGTGCACAAAGATTAGATTAACGATCTCAAGTGTCTGCCGGACCGGCCTGAAGAGGAACAGCAGAAGGTAATGGCCCGCATGGAGGAAATGAACCTGCCAATGCCGGAGGATATGCTTCTCATGCTGCACATGGAGGGCACCCGGCTCTTGGCTTGCCCCCTCAATAAGAATGTCTTCGAATTTAAGGACGATGACTTTGTCGAGGGGATTGTCTTAGCGGATCCGGAAACTTACTACACAGATATTGTTATGCAAGCGGACATGAATCTTGTATTTTAATAGATTGATTAAATCGTAAAAATACGATTCCGTCGTTGTATTGCCATGTAATCCATTTATATTACATGGCACGTTAACCGCTTTCCCAACTTTTGCGAGCGTGTCAAAGATTAAGGAGATACGAAATGGCACTTTTTAAGAAAAAAACACTCACCGGCCTTGCCCGCACCTGCGGCTGAGCTGCCAAGATTGGTCCGACGGCTCTGTCGGACGCGCTTGAGGGGCTGACGCCGCCTGCTGATCCCAACCTGCTGGTGGGTATTGAAACCGCGGATGACGCAGCAGTGTATCGCTTATCAGATGAAATCGCCATGATCAATACGGTGGATTTCATAACGCCGCCGGTTGATGATCCCTACTGGTTCGGCCAGATTTCGGCCGCGAACTCCATCTCTGACGTTTATTCCATGGGCGGCAAACCGCTTACTGCCCTGAATGTGGTGATGTTCCCGTCAAAGCATCTGGACATGGGGTTCTTAAAGGACATCCTGCGTGGTGGCCACGATAAGGTGGTGGAGGCGGAGGCTTGCCTGGTGGGAGGTCATACCGTGGATGATGAGGAACCTAAATACGGCCTCTGTGTGAATGGCACGGTGCATCCGGATCGGGTTATCACCAATGCCGGTTCGCGGCCCGGCGACGCCCTTATACTGACCAAGCCGCTTGGTTCAGGCGTCCTGTTTAACGCAGTGCGCTCCGGTAAGTTCTCATTTCTGGAGCTGGAACGTGATACATTGCCGTCGCTTGCTTCACTGAACGGTCCGGCCATGGCAGCAGCATTGGAGTTCGATCTGCACGCCTGTACCGACATCACAGGTTTCGGCATCCTTGGCCATCTGCTCGAGGTAGCGCATGGCAGTGACGCCAGAGTAGTTGTGCGATACAAGGAGCTGCCTTTTTACAGCGGTGCTCTGGACATGTACAGGAAGGGCGAGACCACCGGCAGTAACAAAGCGAACCGCGCCATGGTTGCAAGGCATCATTTGGATATGCGACTGTCGCTCTCCAGCCCGGAGGAGGAACTGCTCTATGATCCTCAAACTTCGGGAGGGCTGCTGCTGTCAGTTCCGGAAGCTCAGGCGGACGATTTACTTGCCGCTCTGCGTCAAGCCGGAGTCCGAGCCGCAAAACGAATCGGTGGTGTGACTGATGAGCCGGTTGGCATAACGGTCGAGTAATAGATGGACCGGATAGCATAGTCCGCGAGCTATTTTTTTTGCTTTTTGTTATAGGACTTTTCTATGTATATGCTACAATGGATAGAGTGTTTGAATGGCGGCGTACTATTGCCAGGTCCTTCTGACAGCTGAACCTGAATAGGAGAAAAGGAGTGGATCTGTATGTTCTGGTTGGCATACTTGGCCTGGTTACCGGATTTCTTTCCGGCCTGCTGGGTATTGGCGGTGGTATTGTCATGGCCCCATTGCTGCTCTATGTGCCGCCCCTGTTTGGTATTGCCCCTTTGCCCATGAGGGTAGTGGCCGGCCTAACTATTGTACAAGGACTGGTTGCCTGTATATCCGGCGCCCTGACCCATAAGAAATTCCAGTTTGTATCCAATGAGCTTACCTGCTGGATGGGAATAACCATCTTCATTACCGCCCTGGTCGGCGGGAT
>CALZHT010000085.1:0-3053 GCA_945787445.1 uncultured Desulfobulbaceae bacterium | reverse complement strand
TTTTCATTCAGCCGGTTACGTGCGGTTACCGCAGCCGGTGCTGTAGGCCTCTTTGGCGGTCTGGTGGGACAAGGGGGATCCTTTATCCTCATCCCGCTCATGACCTCGTTTGTTCAGGTCCCGACCAGAATCGCTATCGGCAGTAACCTGGCCATAGTTTTTCTTTCCTCATCGGCTGCTTTTTTAGGAAAGGCAGTAACCGGCCAGATTGCTTGGGCCTTGGCCGTGCCGATCATTATCACCGTAATTCCGGCGGCGCATCTCGGTGGCCTGACCAGCCGGAAAGTTCCCATCACCGGTCTACGGATGTTGTTGGCTCTCTTGATAGCGATTGCTGCCCTGCGCATAGGGATTTCTGTAATTGCACCTTAATTGTGCGGAGTCTTTCAATTGATTAGCGGTTGTATTTTTCTTCGCAGGACAGAAGGAACTCTTTCTGTGCATCGTCGAGCACTTTTTTGGCTTCCTGGATATCTTTAGTGATCTGCTGGGAAAGTTCTTCAGGCCCAGAAAATTTCATTTCAGGCCGGATGAATTTCAAGAGGTTGATCTTGATCGGTTTTCCATAAATATCCTGGTCGAAATCGAAAATATGGGTCTCGGCTGAAAGTTTATCCTCACCGAAAGTGGGATTGTACCCAATGTTGAGAACCCCCCCGTAGCACTTACCTTTGTATACAACCTGGGTGACATAAACCCCGTGTTTTGGACAAAGGTCTTCCTCCGAGATGGCAAGGTTTGCTGTAGGGAAACCAACAATAGGCCCGCCGCGCTGCTTGCCGACCTTAACTTTACCTCTGATCTGATAGTTGCGACCCAGCAGTTTTTTTACATCACGCATGCGGCCCTCACTGACAAGATCACGCACCATGGTACTGCTTGACAACATTTCGTCCACATAGTAGGGCTCAACCACGGACACCTCGAATCCCTTCTTTTTTCCCTGTTCCTTGAGAAAAGGGATGTCGCCTTGTCTGCCCTTGCCAAAGGCATAGTCATACCCGACTATCAGTTCCTCTACGCCAATTTTTTTGATCAGCACATCGTCAACAAATGTTTCGGCCGGGGTGTCGGCAAATTCTCTGGTAAAGGGTATGACAATGAGCACATCTATGTTGGCTAGCTCAATAAGTTCGACCTTCTGCTCAAAGGTGGAGATGAGTTTGATACCGATGTCAGGCCGCACCACCTTCAGAGGGTGAGGATCAAAGGTGATAACCACGCTGGTACCTTTATGCCTGTATGCCTTGTTGACAACTTCGCTGAACAGCATCTGGTGGCCGAAATGGACGCCATCAAAGTTGCCTATGGTCACAAAGGGATTGTCATAGGGCTGGGTAATTTCGCTAAGATTGGTAACAATTTTCATATAGCAGGTCTCTTGGATTAAATTATTTCCGAATAGATTCGGAAATAATGGCCGAAAATGTCTTGACAAAGGCTCTATGGAAAATTTACTATTCACGTCTTCTGGATGCCGAAGTGGCGGAATTGGTAGACGCGCTAGGTTCAGGGTCTAGTGAGGGTTTCCTCGTGGGAGTTCAAATCTCCCCTTCGGCACCAATTGTATCCCATGAGGATATAGCAAATTTTTCCTCTGTTTTTATTGTATATAAAAACAACTGCATTATGCCTCCGATTGTGTTGATGTAATAATGATCTTTCCCCCATATGTCAAGGATTGCCCGCTTCCGAAAGGAATCAAAACCTTTCCTTGAAGATTTCCCCAGATATGATAGCCTCCTGTTTGGAGGAAAGTTTCTGTGGATGACGTCCCTTTATTAGACGATGAAGGTAGTATTCCCGACAAACAAAAGGCCTTCATATGGTCTCTGGTTTTAAGCGCTGTGGATATTCCGCATGTTTTGGTGAGTTCGCGGGAGGGGTGGGGAATAAGAGTTCCTGAAGAATTCATGGAAGCGGCCAGGGAGGAGATTGCCTCATTCGAACGCGAAAACAGGGAGTGGCCAAGCGAGCGGCAACCAGCCCTTTCTTCCCAAATTCATAAGCCTCCAACTGTATTGATCATGGGAAGCCTGGTAATTTTTTATACGGTCACAGGACCCTGGTCCCATCACAGCCAATGGTTCCAGCAAGGTGCAGTGTCTGGCGCCAAAGTGCTTAATGATGGTGAATTCTGGCGGCTTGTGACGGCCTTGACCTTACATGCCGATGTCGTGCATTTGGCGGGAAATGTCATCATCGGAGGGATGCTCGCCCATTTCCTCTGCAAATCCCTGGGCGCCGGATTGGGATGGCTGCTTATCCTTCTTTCCGGAGTTGGTGGCAATGCAGTAAATGTTTTTCTGCGCCATAATTCAAAAATTTCCATAGGATTCTCAACAGCCGTTTTCGGCATGGTAGGAGTTCTCTGTGGCATGCGTATTTTACAAGGCGTGAAATTGCGGGATTTTCTGATGCCGCTGGGAGCAGGTATAGGTTTACTGGCCATGCTGGGAACAGCGGGAGAGCGGGTGGATTTGGGAGCGCACTTGTGGGGACTGGTGGTTGGATTTGGTATGGGGTTGGTAATAAACCGTATTGAACGTTTAAAGGGAGTAAGTGAATATCGGGGCGTGCAGGTCTCTCTTGCTATATTCTGCATTTTTATGGTATATGGTGCGTGGCAATGCACCGGCATTTTTTAAATTGTTATGACGAGAATATTTCGTCCGGCTCGGTGCAGGGAGTCATAAATATCACTTGAAATGAGAAAATAAATTTGAAAGACTGGAAGGCACATTACTTAATGTGTCTTTAATTCGTTTTAATTTGAAATACGAGGAATACAATATGGCATGGGATGATGAGCAATCCCCCTGGGGAAAAAACAAACGGCCATCCACACCAGAGGAGTTCATCGCTTCCCTGATCAAGAATCTCAAGGAAGCGTTCGGAGGAGATGGCAAGGGAGGACGAGGTGACCAGGATGGTAACGGCCCTGGTCAGCCAGGAAGTGGCGGCGGAAAACGCTCCTTTTTTGGGGAGTTTGGCAAACTGGGCTCTGTTTTAGTAATAATTGCGATTTTATACGGCATTTATTCCTGTTTTTA
>CALZHT010000084.1 GCA_945787445.1 uncultured Desulfobulbaceae bacterium | reverse complement strand
GCATCTCAATCTGCTCAGAAAAAACCTTGGTGGATCATAAAGCAAGATTGATACGTGGTCGGCTCTGGTTCAATAAATTTCGCCTATTACAATATGAAAAAATATTTTTTCCGATGCGGAAATAGGCTTTGAAGTCCCCCGCGGCCGCTTGCGCACGCAATCTTTTGGCGTAACCTGAGAGGAATGCGCTCGCTGATCGTGTTCAAACCGCCACGTGGCCCCTATTTAAAGGATTGAGAAAAAAAATACCCTGCGTATCGATATATGTGCAGGGTATTTTTCATCCTATTATTTACGCCGTCCTAAACAGGATCGTGGCTTACGATCTTTTCCGCCTGCTTCCTCGCTTGTTCAAAGAGATCAGTAACGACTTTTTCTTCCTCACCGGGAATATCTCTCCGGAAAAGAATAAAATATATGGCCTGGGTCAAAATGAAGAGCCATATCCCTAAGGCAATGGCAAGTGCGGAATGCGGTGAGAAAAACGCAGCCAGCGCGCCGCCGCCAAGGCATACCAGTATTTCCGCGCCCAGCACCATGAAGACATTGCCGGGAAAACAGATACCGCTCCGTATCCAGCTCAAGATTACCATGGCCAGTAAAACATAGGTGGTGGAGCAAAAGCGGAAAGATAATCCGGGAGGGATTCTTCCTCCCCCATCCGGCAAGGAGCAATGCGTATACTGCCAGATAGAGCCAGATGATCAGACAGAAAGATACAGACCAAGAAAACAGCGGCATGAGAAGCATGGTCAGCGGCATGTACAACAGGCCGCATAGTATGCCGTAAACAATAGTGGTTCGCACTGGTTTGCAAGACTTCATTTCTATGCTCCTTTGGTTTTGTTTTTCATTGCTTCCTTACGTTTCAAGAGTTCAAGCTCAATCTCTTCCTCCGTGGGTTCGCAGGAGATATCAAAGGCCCGATGTGTGGCGTCTGCAAATACCGGATCCTCCTGCCCGCGGTGCTCAAACCTTTGAAAATACTCGCGTGATTTCAGTTTTAGCTGCTCATACTGCAGCATTTGTTCCGCCAGGATTTCCTGCTGGCGCTTGATGTCGGAGTCAAGGGCTTGGAGATGATTTTCGAATTCATTCCTGTGTTTGGTACTACGCATAAGCTTTTTGATCACCATACGGGCAATATCGTCTTTCTGCTTGTCAATTGTGATCTCCAGGTCCTGCTCAAGTTTCTCAGTCTCTTGCAGATATCTGCTCTGCTCGTGCTGCACCTGTTCCCTGCGGACCTGCATTTTCCCAAGTTCCTTTTCTTTCCGTTCAAGCTCATCTTCCATATCCCGCAAGCTCTGTTTGAGAAGGAGTCCTCTGTCCTCCAGTTGATCCATGACACCGTTAACATCAGCCTTCCATATCCGGACAAATCGAGTCATAATTGCCATTGTTCGCCTCCTGTAAGCGGCCGCAGCCGGTTTATTGAACTGCCCGCCTTCCTTCATAACTCTTATACTGCAGCGCTTTTGATACTTTCTTCTGCTTCAAGGCAACAGCGCTCGGCGCGCCGGCAAAGGTTTCTTTCACCTGGCCGCGCAACGCATCAAGTTCATCTGCCAGGTTGACGGCAACTTCGGCAGACCCTACCACCCTATTTACGGCCTCCTGCTCTGTCTTATATTCGTCAATACGTTTCATGGCCGCTTCCTTTTTGCCGCTTTTGATATCGTGGGCCACCTGGTCTTTCAATTTGTTGTAATCTTCCTTCAGAACCTTTTCTTCCCATACGTTTTTATCAATGGATGCAAAAACCGCCTGCCGGTTCCTGGCACAGGCAATCTGCAGAGAATCTTCAAGCGCCACCGTATACGGCGTGCCATTGTGGAGGTAGCGAACATTGATGCCGGTAATATCAATGGTGGTCTCCCTGTCAGTCGGTACCTGCATGGTAAGAATCAGCTTTCGCGACTGTCCGGAAAGAATATCACCAGGCCGGAATATAGCTTCATTATGACGATATTCAATAGGGTAACCGGCGGCTTCAAGAAGGTTTGCTCCGGTCGGCAGAGGGATATGGATCTCCACTGACGTGGCCGCAGCCATTCTTGTATTGTTAAATTCCTTTTGAAACACCGAGGCAAAGGCATTGGGATTTTCCAGGAAATAGTAGTAGCCGGTCCCGTGATCCGCCAGGCTGGTCATGAGGTACTCGTTGAAATCAACGCCCACACCAACAGTGCTCAGCGAGCACTCCATATTTGCCGCTCTTGCCGCCATTTTGCCAAGGAATACCGGATCGGTAATGCCCTGGTTGGCCAGCCCATCCGAGATAAGAATCACCTTGCCGAGATTTCCTTTTCCAGAAGCTTCAGCGAAAAGATTGATGCCCTCCTGAAGACCCGCCCCCAAATTGGTGCCGCCTCCGGACATGATCCCATGTATTGCGTCAGCAAAGTTTTTGCGGTTTGCTGTTGTTGCAGGCAGCAAACCGGTATGGAGCTGCACGGTGTTTGCATAGGAAACCAGGGCGAACCTGTCCTGGGGTGTCAGATTTTCCAGGAGATTGAGGATGGCCTTTTTGGCATGGTCCAGCTTCTGGCCCTGCATGGAACCACTCCGGTCCAGGACAATAACCATGTCCACGTGTGATGTTGGTCCCTTTTCAGGGGTAATAATATCATCTGCCGTCATGGTAAGGGAAAGACCGACTTTGCCGTCGCTCTGATACAGAACCTTGCCCTGCGTCAGGTTGCCGCGCAAATGGACAATGCCGTTTTTCGCCTGTACACTCCCGGGGTCCGGAACAATAGGATTATGCCCTTTGGAATAGGCCATTGCCGTGCAGGTCAGGGCTATCAGACACCCCAACAGCAACAATGTTCTCAAATGATGTTTTTGCATGATGCGCCTCCTTTTTTAGTGGTTTTGTGGTTCAGCCTTTTCTTTCAGGGTAGCTCCGGCACTTACAGACCACAATTCAAAGAAGTGCAAAATATCACAGCGTTTTTTTTACAAAACTTTTACATTGGGAATTCAAAAAATCGCTATAATAAAGATACAGAAGCAGAAGATAGGTGACGGTAAATGAAAAAAAACAAAGCCCAAATCCTGGTAGTGGAAGACGATCAGGCCATACTCCAAGGATTGCTCGACGTCCTTGTATTTAACGGCTATGGCGCGGTTGGGGTGGAGGATGGCCAAGAAGGGCTCGACAAAGGCCTTGCCGATCGCTTTGACTTGATGATCCTGGATGTAATGCTGCCCGGCTTGGACGGCTTTACCATCTGCAAGGAAATCAGGAACAAGAAACCGGCCCAGGCCATTATGATGCTCACCGCCAAAGGCTCGGAAGATGATGTGGTCACAGGATTCCAGGCCGGGGCAGACGATTATGTCAGCAAGCCTTTTTCCTTGCGGGAATTGATGGTCCGTGTGGAAGCACTGCTCAGGAGAAGCGGCAGGAATATCGGCGATGTCAATCTTACCCTGGGTGATATCTCTTTTGACGGCATAAAACTCATGGCTACTTGCGACGGCAAGGACGTGGAGCTCACCAGACGGGAAATGGACATCATTTGCTACATGCACCGAAACCGGGAACGGATAATTTCCAAACAGGAGTTGCTCGAAAAGGTCTGGAATTATATGGTGACCGATATTGAAACCCGCACCGTTGACATCCACATGCTCAAACTCCGCAAGAAAATCAGCGAACTCATCGGCGAAACTCCTTTCATTGTTACGGTGCGAGGGGAAGGATACCGCCTGGATATTGAACTATGAAACGGTTGAAGATCCTAATCATACTCTTTTTTATGGCTCTTGCCGTGCCGCTGGCCTATTTTGTCCTGCGCTCCTTCACCAGTTTAGAGCAGGAGGAGGTTGCAGAATTTACCTATTTTGCCGAAACCCTGTTTGATCAGATGGAGACGGAACTTGACTCCTTTGTCAGCAGGGAGGAAAGCCGTGCCGTTGACGAATACAACTACTATGTTTCAGAACCGCGGGGGGATATAATGACGGGCGGTAAACCGCGGAATCCTTCGCCTTTATCAAAATTGCCGCAGGAATCCTTTATCCTCGGCTACTTCCAGAACGGCACCGATGGTTCCTTCCAGACACCTCTGGTTAATAATCAGGGCAAAACACCGGAAAATATAAGGCTGGTTGCTGCTCACCTTTCCCGAATAAACAAGACATTCAACACAAAACTATTTATTACATCGGAGAAAAAACCGGAAGCGCCCGTTACGGTTGCCCAAAAGGAACAAAAGAAAGAAGCAGGTCTTGCGGAAAAGTACTTTGCTCCTTCCCAGACTCTTAAGCAGAGGGGTTTTCTGGGCCGGCAGGAAAAGCGCCTTGAGGAAATCACCATTGCCCAGGCCAGGAATATAGCCAAAGAAAAAATTGATAAAATTATGTCGCCTGCCCAGGAAATTCAGGCCGAAGCAGAGGCGGACCATTCCATGAGTGACAGCTTTGCCGGATCAAGCAAAAATGATACTGAACGATCCTCGCTGTTTCGATCCGCACCCGGTCCCGCAGAACAAAAGCATTCCGAAGGCATAAGGAGCCGTCCTGCATCGGCTGCTGCACCTCATATTCCGCAGCCAGCCTCACCCGGTAAATACAAGGTCGAAATAGCGCCACTCCAATCCGTAGCCATTGACGACCTCCATGTTTTCATTTTCCGCCGCATTGTGCTCAACAACCAGATCTACCGGCAGGGTTTTGTACTCAAGGTCAACGAATTCCTGAAACACCTTGGAGAAAAATTTTTTATTGGCCAGCCCTTATCACACTTCTCCAATCTGCAATTTTACCTGTCTTCCCAAGAAGGAACAGATACTCCTGCCTTTTCAGCAGGGGCCGGTTCAATTCATCCGGAGTTTACACTAAACCGGACCTTTCCCAGGCCTTTTTCTTTTATCAATGCATCCCTTGCCTGCGACCACATCCCCCGCTCCGCCGGCCGCAATACCCTGGTGATCATGACCGCTGTAGTTGCCGGGGTGATCCTTCTGGGACTATTTGCCATTTATCATAGTGTCCGCGTGGTGGTGGACCTTTCCGAACGGCGGGCCGGATTTGTCTCATCGGTCACCCACGAGCTCAAAACACCACTTACCAATATCCGCATGTATATGGAGATGCTTGAACAGGGGATTGCTTCAAACAAGGAGCGGGAAAGTGAATATTTCCGGATCGTAAATTCGGAAAGCTCGCGTCTGTCCCGTTTGATCAACAATGTCCTTGAATTCGCAAAACTCGAAAAAAAACAGCGCCGCTTTGATATGAAGCCTGGTTCCTTCAGTGATGTCATTGAGGAAGTAAAAACCATAATGGCTGCAAAGTTGCGGCAGGAAGACTTTACCCTGAACGCGCATCTGCATGAGAACCTGAAATTTACCTATGATCGGGAAGTGATGGTGCAGGTCCTGATAAACCTCATTGAAAACAGCATGAAATTCGGAAAAAACGCTTCAAACAAAGAAATTATCGTGGCTATCGGGAAGGATGACAATGCAGTCACCATAAACGTAATCGATTCCGGACCGGGCATCCCTGAGCAGGCTTTGCAAAAAATATTCGACGACTTCTACCGGGTGGACGATTCCCTTACCAGA
This sequence comes from uncultured Desulfobulbaceae bacterium, assembly GCA_945787445.1. Classification (GTDB taxonomy): domain Bacteria; phylum Desulfobacterota; class Desulfobulbia; order Desulfobulbales; family CALZHT01; genus CALZHT01. Next base: position 9,391 of record CALZHT010000084.1, on the reverse strand, counting down.
AATACCAAAGGCACGGGCATCGGTCTGGCACTGGTGAAAAAATTCATCGCAGCCATGGGTGGCAAAGTATCTGCAGCAAATAACCACGGCCCGGGCTGCACCATCACCATTTCCCTGCCGACCTGATGTGAGATCATCGGTCTTTTGATGCGCCCTTATATGAAATAGCCCTGAATCCGTGAAGGCAAACCGCTTACCCTGTTGCGGGATTTTTTGTGTTATGCCGCCAATACTTTTTTTATAGCCTTGCTCAAGGTCAGCACGTCAAAAGGTTTTGTTATCAAATCCTTAAAGCCGTATTTTTCAAATTCAGCCATGACCAGATCATTTGAATACCCGCTCGCCACAATTGCCTTGACCTCCGGGTCAATTTCAATCATTTTAGCGATCGCTTCCTTGCCGCCCATTCCTCCCGGTATGGTTAAATCCATAATCACCACATCAAACGATTTACCGGAATCTTTTGCCTTTCCATAGAGCGCCAATGCCTCGGCACCATCTCTGACTATTTCAACATCATATCCCAAGTGTTTCAGCATGCCGCCGACTACCTCACAGACCAACTCCTCATCATCCATGAGCAGAATCTTTTCATTGCCTCCGATTGGCTCCTCCGTGATCTTTTCCTTTTTTACCACCTTTTTTTCAGGAGATGCAGGGAGATACACGATGAAAAGTGACCCGGCCGTTTCCTCAGACTGCACCTTTACATAGCCGTCATGGTTTTTGATAATGGAATGGACTGTTGCCAGCCCCAGGCCGTCTCCTTGTTGTTTGGTGCTAAAATAGGGATCAAATATCTTGGGGAGATTTTCAGACGCAATGCCGGTTCCATGGTCTGCAAAGGATATCCAAATATAATTTCCTGGTGAAAGCGGCAGAGCATCCGCCGCAGTGACAACCAGATTTTCAGCGCTTATCTGAATAGTACCGCCCTCACCCATGGCCTCATGACCATTCAGACAAAGGTTCTGGATAACCTGGCTGATTTGTCCTTTGTCCACATCCGCTGACCAGAGATCTTCCGGCAGGGAAAACTCACACTTGGTGCTGGTGCCGCTCAGAATAAAGTTGGCTGAATCCATAATTAATTCTTGGGTGACAGCTGCCTCTTTAACCGGGGCGCCGCCTTTGGAAAAGGTCAGCAATTTCTGGGTTAAATCTTGGGCCCGGTGCGAGGCTTTATTGATTTCAATAAGGCTTTGCTGCGCTATACTTCCTTGATCTATCAGTTTTGTCGCCAAACTGGTGTGGCCCATTATCGCTGTCAGTATGTTATTGAAGTCGTGGGCAATGCCGCCTGCCAAAACTCCCAGGGACTCCAGCTTTTTGGTTTTCAGATGTTCTTCTTCCATTCTTTTCTGTTCGGTGAGATCGCGAAATACCAGCACCACTCCGAATATCTTGCCCGTTTTGTCTCGGATGGAGGCCGCACTTTCAAAGATACTACGCTCAATGCCGTTTCTGGCAACAAGAAGGGCCTGATTGGTCAGACTTGTATAACTTCCCTCCCCAAGTATGGTCTCAACGGGATTGGCGCTTTTGGTGCGGGTCTTCTCATCAATGGTGCGATACACCTCATTTACATGTTTGCCCGAAGCTTCCGCCTGAGACCAGCCGGTTATTTCTTCAGCTGCCTTATTGAATAAATATATTCTGCCATCCACATCCGTGGTGATGACGGCATCGCCTATTGAACGCAGGGTAATGGTCAGCCGTTCTTTTTCCTCCAGCAGTTCATCTTCCGCCTTTTTACGTTCATTGAGGTAATCCGTCACTTTTCGGATCATGCGGTCAAAGGAATGGACCAGTTGGTTCACTTCATTCCCCTTATGTAACCATATTTCATCGCCGGAAATGTCTTTTACCGTTTCTACAGCCTTGCCAGTCAATTTATTTAAGGGCCAGATGAGATAGATCGTCAAACCAACTCCCACTGCCACGGCAATAAAGAGAATCACGATAAAAAGTATAATTATCTGTCTTTTATGCTGCTCAAACAACAGGTACTCGTCCGTGGTATCGATTTCCACCATAAAACCGAAAACCTCATCAACCACTTGGAGTGGCGCATAAAGAATCATTTTATTGTCTTGGGAATATTCGACAGAAATTTCTCTGTTTTCCGTGAGACTGAGAATGAGGGTTTCAAAATCGGTTTCGCCTCTATCCCTTTCAGGAAGGGAACTGGCTATAAGTCCTTTAACGGAACCAAGCGAAATGGTGACGCCTGTTGCCTTGGCAATCTCCCTGGCAAATGCATCGTCGATCTTCGTCCCAACAATGATGGTGCCGTGCACCTGACGATCCAGCATCACCGGCAAATTCGCTCTAATCCCCCACCCTTCCGTTGATTTTGAAGTTACCAGCAGCTCCCTGCCGTCCAGGGCTTCAATCGTTCCCCACTGATCGGCATAATCTCCCCTTCGCATGGGGTCATGGGCCCGGTAGAGAACCCGGCCTTCCCGGTCGGTCACTTCGAATATATCCACATTCGATTCATGATAAAGTCTGTCTATGATTTGTTTGATAGTCTCGAAACCGCTGCTGGAAATAATGTATTGGCCTATTTTTTTATTGAGATCATGGAACTCTTTCAGGGACTTTGACAGAGCCGTTATTTTTTCAGCTTCCTTGTTGACCAGAGACTGAATGACAAAATGAATGTCTTGCGCTTTTCCCCTATTTTCAGCCGTAAGGGTTTGGCGGAGCAATTGCACCTGAATGTAATAATGGCAAACGGTGGTAAGCGTAATCAGAAAGAGGATCAGCCCAATTATCGGAAATGCAATGCTGTTTCTTAATTTCATTAATTATCTACGGCTTACAGGTATCACACCAGCTTCTTTCAAGAGCTGAGCACCGGTTTTTGAAAAAATGAAATCAATAAATTTCTTGGCAAGTGCATCTAGTCTTTTTTCTTTAAAAACCAGGGCATAGTCGCCGACCAGCCCATAACGGCCGGAAACTACGTTTTCAACGGACGGCTCGACACCCCCAATTGCAATGCTGTTAACAACAGGACCAATTGCAACCAACGATGACGAGGTCAGCCATCCAATGACGGTTGAATATTTTTTCAACATTTCAATCATTTCATTGTCATGATAAAGACACTTGGCCTTGTCTGAAAAGTGCAGATCCCTGAATGGTGGAAGATGTTTTTTGATGATTAACAGAGAGGAATCTTCCGGCTCTCTAATCAACAAACGGACAGGATAGTCCTGTCCGCCAACCTGCTGCCAGTTTTCAATTTTGCCGGAATAAATATCGACCAGTTGCTGCACCGTGAGATCATTTACCTCGACTCTGGAACTCACGGCAAAAATAACCGGATCCTTTGCAAAAACCATATACGTAAGGCCATATTTGTTTTCCTCTTTCTTGAGGGGGCGTGCCACCCGGCCCAGAATTTTTTCACCCTCACCCACCAGCCGAATCCCCCCTGAGGAGCCAACACTCGGAGGAATTAAAACAGCGTCTCCCGGATTTTCCCGGTTATACGCCTCAGCAAGCTTCTTCAGGAGAAACTCATTGGCGCCTGTACCTGGTATTTCCATGATCCCGGCCTTGACCGGCTGTACAGAAAGACATGTCACCCATAAAATCAAAACAGTATAAATTATCGTTTTCATAATTATAATAATACCACTTATAAATTATAATTTTCAATTCGTAAAAACAGCATGAGGGGTTGAAATGATCTGAGTTGAAGTCTCCCGCGGCCACGTTGAGAGGGACTTATCATGTTCAAATTTTGCATCTTGCCCGGCCTTTGGAAAAATGTTCTACCAGCAGGACGATCTCGTTAAAACAGCGGTTGAATCCTTTCAACACTCGGGCAAGAATAATCAAATCCTGATGTATGGCAAGGAAAACAAATCCGTTTCCCAAAAATTTTATACTGTCGAAGACAAAAATATCTTCATGTAATACGCTTTTTTTCAGTCTGTTAAATCACGACCTCTTATCAATAGGCTTATTTTTAAAAGGGCTTTCTCCAAGATTTTCCTGCCCATTGTTTGAATATCGTTGTAAACAGAGTCTTTGCCTCGCTCGAAAATTCCGGGGACATCCTTTCCTGACCATACCGTGCCCGCGCAAACAACTCGGACAGCCTCCTCATGGGATGTGCGTTGGAAAACCTGGCCATTATTTCCTCGACATATTCCTCAACCGTCTGTCCCGACTCTCTCTGCAATCCTGAACGGCCCATCACCTTTTCAATCTCAAGGTAGCATTGAATTACCCGGCCATGATGACTGCCGGTGGGCCGGCAATGGATCCTTAAATAGCTTATGGCATCGTATATCTGGTTTCGGAAAATATACCAACCGGCAAGCAGGCTGCCTGCCAAGACCACTATTATGGCAATTAAGAATTTACTCTGGTTCCACGCCAATAATAGCCATATGATTGCCTTATAGAGGACCAGCCGGATGGTTTTTCCCAAAGCCTTGATTATGAGCCATGGATTATGCGAAACGTTACCGGATGACAGAATTTTCTCAGCTCGCTCCAGATTATCCAGATATTCGGCAATGGCCTGCGCGGTGGTGCGGACCTTCGCGGGCTTGGGCAAAATATAAAAAGGTGTGGGCTCCATGGTTACCCATCCGGTGTTCTCAAAATACGCTTCCACCCAAGCATGGGCGTCCAAAGCGCGCACCTCGTAATACCCGGTTAAGGGATTCAAGTTTGTGGCGGAGTATCCAGTGACCAGCCGCGCCGGGATTCCTTGCGTTCGTAAGAGTATCGCAAGAGCACTGGCAAAATACTCACAATGGCCGCTACGCTCTTCAAAAAGAAAGGAGGCAAGAGGGGTAACACCCTGGGAAGTAAAAATGCTGGTAAGCGAATATTCATATTCATTGCGCAAATGACTCTCCAGGGCAAATGCAGCCTCAATCTTGGTTTTGTTGTTGGCGATATCCAGGGCAAGCTCCGGTATTCGCGGGTCCAACTTCTCAGGCAATCGGAGATAATCGGACAGGCCGTTGATATCTTCTTTGCCTCCCCCAGGGTGATCTTCCGCCCATTCGATCACCGACTTTGCCGTATAACTTGTGCCACGGCGAATTGATTGCGGGGCCTCTGGCATGGAGTGACCGTCGATGGCGATGACACTGCCGGGAAAATCTAGCTGAAACGGCCTTGCCGCCATGACAATGGAGTTGGGCAATTTCACTGCCGCGGTTATATGTTGCCGTACTGTCTTTTCAGGATTGCCGGGAAAAAATTCATACATCCGTTGATCAAGGAGCCGCTTGACGCTTTTCTCCCGTGTATTCTGCCAACTCCTGCCATCGAAGCTGTCAAATATTTTCGCGCGCAGATACACCGGCTGATCGGATTGGACATGCATGATGATTTCATTGGCAGGCCTCCCTTCACAGCGGGGCGTCTTAATGTCAAAAGTATCATTAAAACCCTTATAGCTGAATTGTTCTCCGCTGCCGCTTTCTCTCTCACTCTCGCCTTCCTTATTGTCCTCTAATGCACCATATTTCTCTGAACTCCCATCACCCGAATCACCATTGCCCAATCCATTATCCTCTGCATCCCCATCATCTAAAATCCCTTGCTCTTGCTCATCCTCTGCGACATTTTCACCTGATATCTCATCATCTTCATAGCGCTCCGCATCCTTTTCCCATTTCTTGTCGGAATAATAATGATCGGAACGGGAATACATAGCGCCGATATTTGCCGCGGGAATCCGGGGCAATACCAGATATAACCCAGCGGCAATGGTAATAATTGCCGTGGTCAATAGCGTTACACTTGCGGGGTATTGCGACCGCCCTTCCGTCGAATCAACCGCTTGAGCATGAGACAGCTGTTTCAATCGTTCCCCTTGGAGCGCAACCAGCATAAAGGTAGCGGCCTGGGTAAAAATGACAATGAGCAGGAGAAACCATCCTGAAGTACTTATGGATGCCCCGAACAGCATAACGACAAAAGCAATGGCCAAGGCAAAATAGACCTGCCGCACCCTGTTCAGGACTAAATTCTGGGCGATCTGGATAAGCAATCCAAATGTGATGAGGCTTCTGATCAAGTCTCCGGATAATAATATGAAAAGAAATACTGTTAGGCCTATTATGGCAGTTGCATCCGACCACTGCTTCAGCAGCGGAGATGGCTTGGCCGCATAACTGTACCCGCAAAAAAGACTGCACCCGAAGCCCGTTCCCCAAAGAAGCGAGAGCAGAAAATTTTTCGCAAATAAACCGTGGGTCCAGTCCAGGGCTGCCACGGCGGCCGTGGTCAGCAACATAAATAGATAAAGATATATGTGAATTGAGCGCACCCTGGTCATTGGTTGAACACCTCAACCAGATCGTCATCGCGGCCCACCCGGTACACTGTTATTCCGTTTCTTTCATACCTGCCGCCCGGCGTGGCTGCTTTTTCACCTGTAATGAATGACTGCGAATCGAACTCAACTATTATTCGCCTGGTTCCCGGCATATTCAACAACCGGTGATCCATCTTTTTCCGTCCCGGATGAAGGTTTTCAAACACCACAAGTATTCCCGAGGCACCTGTCCTGGCCGCAGCATCCCGCATGGTTTGTTCATAGGGAATGTTCCCGTCGGCCTGCACATACGCCAGGATTTCCAGAATGTTGGTCAGATAGTGCAGGCCTGTCCCCGGCGGCAGATAAACCGGCTCCACACCATGCCCAACTAATGACACGCGGTGCCCACGGGTGAGACCATATTGCGCAATTGATGCGGCAATCTTTACTGAGTATTCAAGAGTGCTGTGTTTTCCCTGTCCTACGTTGTCTGTTCGGTTGAGGTCCAAAACGATACAGATATCGGTATTGTTTATCGTTTCATATTCCTTGATAATGAGTTCATTTTGCCGGGCTGAGACGGGCCAGTGGATGTGTCGCATACAGTCTCCTGATCTGTATTCACGCAGGCCCATCACCTCCCCGCTGTTGCCGTGAAATGTTGCTGCTTCCACACCGGATACGTCTGCATGGCTGCTGTCTTCAAAACCCATGCGATCAATGGGAAAGACGGAAGGGTAAACAACAACCTGGGACATTGTTCCTGGCAGCATGCTCTCCACGCGGTGAATGCCTAAGGGGTAACTGCTGCGCAGCCTGAGGGGGCCAAGGGTATGGACGCCGCGCCAATCACATACAACCTCAAATTTGATGACCTTCTCCGTCTTCAGCCGCGGGATAAAGCAGAGAGGAGCTTTCATGTCCCCGTTTGCACAGGGGATACTGTCAATCAACTCCAGCATGCAACGTTTTGTTTGCCTTGCATTGCGGAGATGGCAGGTGATCATTAGTGGTTCACCTTCTGTTACCTGCAACGGATGTTTCCGGGAAACGCTTACTCCTTTCAGACTTAGATAAGGGAAGATATACCCAACAATAAGGATACTCACCACCAGGGTGAACATACCGTATAGAAGGGCAATGCCGCGATTCCAGGCAATCAGAAAAAGAATAAAACTGAATAAAAGGAGAATGTTGCGTAGTTTGATATGCTTTCTAATCCGAGCCATGAAGGCTGGATTGAAAAATCGTATCGGCTGGTCGAAGGATAGCTGCTGAGTCATCAAGTATCCTGTTTATACCGGCACCGCCACGTTATTTACAATTTCTTCAACAACCTGCTCCGCTTTTTTGCCGCCCAGTCTGGTTTGTTGTTTCAGGACCAGGCGATGCGCCAGCACAGCTTTTGCCGCCTGTTTGACTTGCTGCGGTGTAACAAAATCCCGGCCTGCTATCATTGCCAGGGCTTGCGAAGCTTTCATAAGCGCAACCGAACCGCGGGGACTTGCCCCGAGGGCAACATCTTTATGGCTGCGCGTGGCCCTGACGATTGAGGTGATATAGCGGTTGACACTTGCCTCTATGGTGACTTCACACACCTTTTCCTGCAGTCCTTTCATTTGATCCAATGCCATGACCGGAGTGACCTTGTCAACAGGATGCTCTTTGGCCTGCATTTCCATAATCCGGATTTCCTCGTCTTCAGTAGGGTATCCCATGGCTATGCGCATAAAAAAACGATCCAATTGCGCCTCAGGAAGCGGATAGGTTCCGGTGAATTCAATGGGATTCTGGGTTGCTATCAGCATAAAGGGCTCCGGTAAAGGATAGGTTTTGCCATCTATGGAAACCTGATGCTCCTCCATGGATTCCAGGAGTGCTGATTGCGTGCGTGGCGTCGTGCGGTTGATTTCATCGGCCAGCAGAATATTGGTAAAAGCAGGACCAGGCACAAAATGAAATTGACATTCCTTCGGATTGAAAATGTTGACGCCGGTGATATCACTGGGCAGAAGGTCGGGTGTACATTGAATCCTCTTGAAGTCGCCATCCAGGGATCGGGCCAGGGTCCGGGCCAGCATAGTCTTAGCAAGCCCCGGCGCGTCATCGATGAGCAGATTTCCTCGGCATAACATTGTTGCAATGGTAAGAATGATGGACTCTTTTTTGCCGACAATAACTTTGGAAATATTTCCATAGAGATTTGCAACGCCTTCTTTCTGTTCCGCCATTCGGTATTCTCCTCATTCCAACATTTCGTTATTTCTACAGAACCAATCTTTTCGTCAGGACAACATCCATGCTTGCCAAGGATTGGGGATATATGACTTTCCAAGGACTACTCATTGAAAATGTTGTATAGCGCGAAATTTCCGGCAATGCGTTCCGTAGTAAACTTACGGCAGTAAAAACACATTGGATCTGGGTGCCCGGTTTCAACCTGAAAAAGAACGTTAGTTCATGATATCACAATCTTTTTTGTTTTTGTAGCAATGAAAAAAAGAAAAGCAGTGCGAGGGATAATAATGGAAACACCTTCTCTGAACTGGTATCTGCGCAAGAGCTCCTGCCCGGCTTACGGCAAAAAAAATTTATTTTGCTCTGTATTATTATTTTCAAAAGGCAGTCTCCTCAGCTTCGACCTGCAGCCAAGCAAAAAACCTCCTGTATTAGGTTTTCCTGAAAAATTCCGGAATTCTGGAACTCCCTATATGGTCTAAATTAATATTTACCTAAAAAAACAAATAAATAAACCGGGTCGCCATATTTACAAAATCATTTTTCCAATAATCCGGAAAACCATTCTTTTTTACAAAAAAAATCATGGACTTAACAAGCGATCCATCAAGGAGTAAGCATCTGCAATTTCAACAGAAATTATACTACATACTTTAATAATTTTCTGGCATATTAATTGCTTTTAGTATTTAAAGGGTATTTTTTATTATTAATTAAATCGAAAGAGTAATGAAATTTTAGGTATAAATGTAAACTAATTATTTGACCTATGGTCAAATTATCGATTATTGTTCAATTCTCTTTGAGCTGATCCTCTGGTTTTTCGCTCTTCTTTCCTTTTCATATCTA
>CALZHT010000083.1 GCA_945787445.1 uncultured Desulfobulbaceae bacterium | reverse complement strand
TCTCAAACCCAGTACCTAAATACCAGGCTCGGTCTTACTCATTTTACTCTTAACTTGGCCCGTTCTACGCTATTCAGTTTTCAAAGATCAAAGGGTATGAGCATAATAAAACTCACCTCTATATTTATAGAGACATCACAAATGAATATGTTTCTCAATAAAAAAAAGCAAAGTAAAAAATTATTACCGTGCCGAGGTTGGTCGCTTACTTTACCGTGAAGCGGCGGCAAAAAGTAAACTAACCCCGGTCCAATGTCAACAAGAAGTTTCATAAAAAATATAAATAATTAAAATTATCCATATAAGCATATGATATTTAAAAAGTATATTTGATTTGACCTCCCCTTTCACCTATGAAATAAAGATATATACAAGCCATATTCCTGCGAGTTTCGGGATCATCATTTGGGGGGGATCACATGAAAGAAGCTGATTTCTATAACGTCCTCGATGCAGAGAAAGGAATTGTTCAATGCTTCCTATGCAGTCACCGCTGCAAGATAAAAGAAGGCAGGCGCGGCCTTTGCCAGGTGAGAGAAAACCAGGATGGCAGGCTCATGAGTCTGGTCTACGGACGTTTGGTCAGTGAAAATGTCGATCCCATAGAAAAAAAACCCTTGTTTCATTTCCTGCCGGCTTCTCTTTCATATTCTATCTCCACGGTCGGCTGCAATTTCCGCTGTCTGCACTGCCAGAACTATGAAATTTCACAATATCCACGATTGCACGGCGGCAGTATTGTCGGGGCAGGAAGGATACCTGCCGAGGTAGTCAAGGCTGCGCAGGATTACCGATGCAAGAGCATCAGCTATACCTATGTGGAACCCACCATTTTCATGGAGTTTGCATACGACACTGCGCTCCTGGCCCATGAAGCTGGAATTAAAAATGTATTTGTGAGCAATGGATATACCACCCCTGAGGCCACTAAAAAGATTGCTCCCTATCTGGACGGCAACAACATTGACCTGAAGGCGTTCACTGAAAAATTTTACCACGAGGTCTGCGGCGCTAAACTTGCACCAGTGCTTGACACCATTAGACTCATGAAAGAGTTAGGTGTTTGGGTGGAGGTAACCACCCTGATTATCCCTGAATGGAACGATTCGCATCAGGAATTGCGGAACATCGCTAAATTCATTGCTGGCATCGACCCCGATATACCGTGGCACGTTACCAGATTTCATCCCACTTACAAAATGACCGATAGGAGCGCTACCCCGACTTCTACTGTCAAGCGCGCCCGTGATATAGGCCTGGATGAAGGACTGAATTACGTTTATACCGGCAATATTCCTGGTCTACAAGGCGAAAACACCTTTTGTCCAAGCTGCGGCAACACTGTTATTGAACGCACAGGATTTATGGCATCTGCCAGGAAACTGGACAAGGGAGCATGCGGCTTTTGCGAGCATTCATTGGCAGGCGTTTTTGATGATACTAAAATGAAAAGTTAATATTCACCATTTCCGCTTTATTCTAAACCGGTCTTCAAGACCGGTTTTTGTGTTTACCTGAAAACCGGATATTTTTCCATGATGTTTTTCTTAGCTTTTCTTTTCATTTCAAGTTGACGTAAAATCATTTTCACGGTTAAATTACTCGATTTTGTCCGAGGCCTAAATCGTTTCAATAGTAATCCATGACAAAAAGCTCTTTATCCTTGAACTTCAGGGAATGTCAACTTGTCAGCTCGCTTTTTTGTGGTAGCCTTTCCCTTTTTTCTTTTGCACGCGGCAGTTATTAGGAAGAAACCGTTCAAGCCTTAGACAACATTATAGTTTACTAAAATCTTTTTTACTGCAGAAAATGACAAAATCTGAGGGAAACACTTTATGAAAGCGCTTATCGCTCTCGAAGACGGCACTATTTTCGAGGGAGAATCATTTACCGGTCCCGGTGAAGTAGAGGGAGAAATCGTCTTCAACACGTCCATGACCGGCTACCAGGAAATTCTGACCGACCCTTCCTATAAGGGACAGATAATCACTATGACCTATCCGCTCATCGGCAATTACGGCGTGAACCCGGAGGATATGGAATCCGCGAAAATCCAGCCTGAAGCCATTCTTGTTAAAGAATACTGCGACTTTCCAAGCAACTTCCGCTCCAGCGGCACCTTGGCAGAATTTCTTAAAGAATATGGAATATTGGGAGTACAGTCCATTGATACCCGGGCCCTAACCCGGCATATCCGGTTGGCAGGCGCCATGAAAGGAGTGGTGTCCACCCAGGATCTTGACCATGATTCTCTGGTGAAGAAGGCAAAAGAATCAACAGGATTGGTTGGCCGGGACATGGTTAAAAAGGTGACTTGCCGGGGACCTTATGGCTGGGGTGAAAATTCACCCAGGCCGGGTAGTGGTTTTTCATCTGCTTCTCCAGGGGATTACAAGGTTGTGGCCTTCGATTTCGGCCTCAAATACAATCAAATCCGACTCCTTACGGAACGAGGCTGTTCGGTGCAGGTAGTTCCTGCCTATGCATCGGCGCAAGACGTTCTTGCCATGAACCCGGACGGAATTTTTCTTTCCAATGGTCCTGGCGACCCTGCCGGGATTGAGGGCGTTGTGGAAACAGTGCAAGAACTGCTTGGTAAAAAGCCCATATTCGGCATTTGTCTCGGCCATCAGATTTTAGGGCTTGCTTACGGTGGCACCACCTATAAATTGAAGTTCGGCCACCGTGGTGGAAATCAACCTGTAAAGGATCTCACAACCGGAAAAATTGAAATTACTTCGCAGAACCACGGCTTCTGTGTCAATCTCAACAGCCTCAACCAGGAGGATGTTGAATTAACCCATATAAATTTAAATGATGGAAGCGTGGAAGGTATGCGCCATAAAAAATTCCCGACATTTTCAGTCCAGTACCACCCTGAACATGCCCCGGGACCCCACGATGCCGAGTACCTGTTTGACCGTTTTATCGACATGATGAAAGGAAGCGATCCACTATAGAAAGTCGAGGGGCTCCCGCGCCCTATGATTTTAAGGAATTTCAACGCAATACTCAGGATGCATTGGTAATACTCTGCAAGAAATGCCCGCTGTGCCTATCGCCCTTTTCATGGCAAGTGGTCATTACGGTCAACGTGTCCGCGTAGCAGATTATTCGTAGTTTTTCGAATGCATCAACGTAAGGTAATAAAAACATCCATCGACAAAAAGCACGTTCAATAACAACAAAATATTTTTCGAAATCACAAAAAAACCATGCCAAAACGTACTGACATAAAAAAAATCCTGATTATCGGCTCCGGCCCCATCATCATCAGCCAGGCCTGTGAGTTTGACTATTCCGGAACCCAGGCCGTAAAAGCCCTCAAGGAAGAAGGCTACGAGGTGGTACTCATCAACTCGAATCCAGCCACTATAATGACTGATCCTGAAATAGCAGACCGCACATATATTGAGCCTATTACCCCGGAAATCGTCGCCAAAATCATCGAACGTGAACGCCCTGATGCACTCTTGCCTACCTTAGGCGGCCAGACCGGTCTAAATATTGCCATCAAGGTTGCGGAATTGGGCGTACTTGACAAATACGGCGTCGAAATGCTGGCGGCAGACATCGATGTTATCCAAAAAGCGGAAGGGCGGGAATCTTTCCGGGCCGCAATGCAGAAAATCGGCCTAAAAGTGCCGGAAAGCGCAATTGTTCATACAGTAAATGACGCAAAAAAAGCAGCTGAGCAGATCGGTTTTCCGCTTATCGTAAGGCCCAGCTTTACCCTTGGCGGCACTGGGGGTGGTGTCGCTTACAACAGCCAGGAACTTGAAAATCTCGCCCATTCAGGTATCGATCTCAGCTTGAACCATGAAATCATGCTTGAGAAAAGCTTGCTCGGTTGGAAAGAGTACGAGCTTGAAGTTATGCGGGACAAAAAGGACAACGTAGTCATCATCTGCTCTATTGAAAACATGGATGCCATGGGAGTCCACACTGGTGATTCCATAACGGTGGCTCCGGCCCAGACTCTGACGGACCGAGAATATCAGATAATGCGGGATGCTTCTATTGCCATTATCCGTGAGATCGGCGTTGAAACGGGTGGTTCCAATGTCCAATTTGCAGTAAATCCAGAAGATGGGGAAATGATGGTTATTGAGATGAATCCCAGGGTGTCTCGCAGTTCCGCCTTGGCGTCCAAAGCCACCGGTTTTCCCATAGCCAAAATCGCTGCGAAACTCGCTGTCGGATTCACACTCGATGAAATCAGGAACGATATCACCAGGGAAACCTACGCCTCCTTCGAACCGACAATTGATTACTGCGTTGTAAAAATTCCACGCTGGACCTTTGAGAAATTTCCTGAAACAAAAGACGAACTCACTACAGCCATGAAGTCAGTGGGGGAAACTATGGCCATAGGCCGCACCTTCAAAGAGGCTTTCCAGAAAGGCCTGCGTTCCCTTGAAATTGGCTGTGTAGGCTTTGGGGAAGACGGCAAGAACAATCCTTTTTCCCTCGACAAACCTGATCTTGAAAAGGGTTTGATCAGGCCCAACTCCAAACGTATATTCTACATCTACGAATGGCTCAAACGGGATATGAGTATCGATGAATTATATCAGCTCACTTTCATAGATCCGTGGTTTCTTCACAATCTCAAGCAGATTGTCGACACCGAGGCCAGCATCAAGTCAAGCGGCTTCCAGGGATTTGATAAAAATTCCTTACGAAAAGCCAAGCAAATGGGCTTTGCGGACAAGCAACTTGCCTATTTGACCGGCACATCAGAAAATGATGTTCGCGATTTACGGCAGAAAAAGGATATCACGCCTGTTTATAAACTGGTTGACACCTGCGCTGCTGAATTTGAGGCCTTTACGCCATATTATTATTCCACTTATGAAATTGAAGATGAAACTCGGGTCACTGAGAGACGCAAAGTCATGATATTAGGCGGCGGGCCCAACCGGATCGGCCAGGGAATCGAATTTGACTACTGCTGTGTTCATGCATCCTTTGCACTCCGAGAAATCGACGTGGAAAGCATCATGGTGAACAGCAACCCGGAAACGGTGAGCACCGACTATGATACGTCCGACAAGCTGTATTTCGAGCCCCTTACCAGGGAAGATGTCCTTAATATTATTGATAGAGAGAAACCGGATGGCGTCATTGTTCAGTTCGGTGGCCAGACCCCATTGAACCTGGCAGTACCCCTGGCCAAGGCCGGCGTGACCATACTTGGCACCTCCCCCGATAGTATTGACCGTGCCGAAGACCGGAAAAGGTTCCAGCAGTTTCTCCAGAAACTAAATCTGATCCAACCGGATAACGGTACGGCCAGGACAACTGACGAGGCCTTAAAAATTGCCACAAGAATAAGCTATCCGGTTGTCGTGCGTCCTTCTTATGTTTTGGGTGGAAGGGCCATGCGCATCGTCTATAATGAAAGAGACCTTAAGGCCTATATGACCTCCGCGATAAGCGTTTCTTCGGAACATCCAATTCTCATAGATAAATTCCTTAAAGATGCGGTGGAAATTGATGTGGATGCTATTTCTGATGGAGAAACAACGATTATTGGCGGCATAATGCAACATATTGAAGAAGCCGGCATTCACTCAGGAGATTCTGCCTGTGTTCTGCCCCCCCACACTCTCTCAAAAGAACTCATTGAAGAAATCAAGTTTGCAACCAGGTCGATGGCCTTTGAACTGCAGGTAAAAGGGCTGATGAATGTCCAGTATGCTGTGAGAGATAAAACCCTCTATGTAATTGAAGTAAACCCACGCGCCTCCCGGACAGTTCCCTTTGTAAGCAAAGCGACTGGTGTACCGCTGGCCAAACTTGCCACCAAAATCATGCTGGGCATGAAGCTTAAGGATCTTGGTCTGACCAAAGAAGTGGAAGTGGAACATTTTTCCGTCAAGGAGGCGGTCTTCCCATTTGATCGATTTGACAATGTTGATACTCTGCTGGGACCTGAAATGAAATCAACTGGCGAAGTCATGGGTATTGACGACAGGCTGGGTCTCGCCTTCGCCAAATCACAGATGGCTGCCGGCCAGACCATTCCGCTCCAGGGCAATGTTTTCCTCAGCCTACGGCATCCGGATAAGCCCGCAATAGTGCCAATCGCCCGGCAGCTGGTTGAGCTTGGTTTCACACTTATAGCAACGAAAGGGACGGCGAACCATCTATCAGACCACGGAGTGGAGTGTGCGAAGGTGTATAAGATATCCGAGGGCCGCCCTCATATTCTTGATAAAATCCAAGACATGGAGATACAGTGGATCGTTAACACATCCATGGGAACGCGGACAACGGAAGACTCATATTTTATCCGCCGTGCAGCCTTAAATTATCACCTCCCTTACTCTACAACCATTGCAGGAGCGGAGTCCATGGTCAGGGCCATTGCCACGCTGAAAGAGAAACATCTTAAGGTTAAAGCGATCCAGGAATTTTACAAATAGAAGCGCTCCAAATCTTTCTTGCGAGATATGGATACTATTGGCAAGAAAATCCATAACATTATATCATAGATTCTGGACTTTACGGCCATACTGACTTATTGTAAACAAAACGTAATCTCTGCTTTCAGGGTAAAACAATTTATCGAAAACTACTGTTACGACGAAAACGTCTTGAAACCTTTTAGTATAGTGATATAAATACTTCTATTAACCACATCAATCTAAAAAAAATAGGTTTCTTTTTTTCTCCCGCTTAGAGCACATTAAAGTTGGAACATTAAGAAAGACGACGCAAAATGTATACTGAACATTTAACAGCGTCCAGGAGGCTTTTTTGAATACATTTTATAAAAATTTATCAATGTGGCTGGTGATTGGGCTTACCATGATCTTGCTTTTTAATCTTTTTAATAAGCCCCCAACGCAAGTCGTTGAAATGAGCTATAGTGATTTTCTCTCCAGTGTCGAATCCGGCAATGTCAGTCAAGTGACTATCCAGAACGACGAAATCACCGGTGTTTCGGCAAGCGGTGGTGGATTTAAGGCCATTGCCCCCTCGGATCCCGAACTCATCCCCCTTCTCCGAAAATCAGGGGTCAATATCCTGGTTAAGGAAAAGGAGAATACACCGTGGTACCTTACCCTTCTCATCTCATGGTTCCCCATGCTTTTACTCATCGGTGTTTGGATATTCTTCATGAGGCAAATGCAGGTGGGCGGCGGTCGGGCCATGAGCTTTGGGAAAAGCCGCGCCAGGCTCATGGATCAAGAACAGCCCAAAGTTACCTTTAAAGATGTGGCCGGCATTGATGAATCCAAGGAGGAGTTGGCGGAGATCATTGATTTTCTTAAAGACCCCAAGAAATTTACCCGTCTGGGCGGCCGCATTCCTAAGGGTGTTCTGCTGGCAGGCGCCCCGGGAACCGGCAAGACCTTGCTAGCCAAGGCCATTGCCGGGGAAGCTGATGTGCCTTTTTTTACGATAAGCGGCTCTGATTTCGTCGAGATGTTTGTGGGAGTCGGCGCCTCCCGGGTCAGAGACCTCTTCACCCAGGGTAAAAAAAATGCGCCATGCATCATCTTTATTGATGAAATAGATGCGGTCGGAAGGCACAGAGGGGCAGGCCTTGGCGGCGGTCATGACGAAAGGGAACAAACACTTAACCAGCTTCTGGTCGAAATGGATGGTTTTGAGGCAAACGAGGGCGTGATTATCATTGCAGCTACCAACCGGCCTGATGTTCTGGACCCCGCCCTTTTACGGCCCGGCCGCTTCGACCGTCAGGTTGTTGTCCCTGTTCCGGACATTAAAGGCCGTGAAATGATCCTTAAAGTCCATGGTTCGAAAGTACCGGTTGAAGACGATGTGGACTGGGCGGTAATTTCCCGCGGCACTCCGGGTTTCACCGGGGCTGATCTTGAAAATATGATCAATGAGGCGGCCTTACTGGCAGCCCGAGCCGGGGCTGAAAAGGTATCCATGGAAACCCTTGAAAAGGCAAAGGACAAGGTCCTTATGGGTGTTGAACGGAAAAGCATGATCATTTCAGAAAAGGAAAAAGAGATTACAGCCTATCACGAAGCAGGGCACGCCCTCATTGCCAAACTTCTGCCCGGCACCGACCCCATCCATAAAGTCACCATCATTCCGCGTGGCCGCGCTCTCGGCTTGACCCAGCAACTTCCCATTGATGAAAAATATACCCATGCAAAGTCCTTCCTGAAAAACAATCTTTGTATCCTTCTGGGCGGCAGGGTCGCCGAAGAGCTTGTCTTCGGCGAAATTACCACCGGATCAGGAAATGATATTGAACGAGCCACTGCGATCGCTCGCAAAATGGTGTGTGAATGGGGCATGAGTGATGAACTCGGGCCGTTGACCTTTGGCAAAAAAGAGGAACAGATCTTTCTTGGTCGGGAAATTGCCCAGCACAGGGATTACAGCGAGTCCACCGCAATTAAAATCGACGACGCTGTGAAAAAACTTGTAGTTACTGCGCTTGAAACGGTTCAAAAACTCCTTTCAGAAAATATGGACGTTCTCAAAGCAATTGCAGACAATTTACTTGAAAAAGAAACCCTTGTACTGCAAGATATCGAGGCAATTATTGAAGAAACGAAGCCAGCTCCTCCTGCCTCAGAACCTGATGTGACCGGGCAGGGTTTTCCACAACCACCGCCGCAATAATCGCACTGTCTGCCAGACATATCTTGAAGGAGCGCAACTTCAAAAAGAATACGAGGATCCGGGTAATGGGAATTCTTAACATTACGCCGGACTCCTTTTCAGATGGAGGCACGCTAACTTCTGAAAAGCAAATAATTGAACAAGCCCTGAAAATGGTCAGAGCGGGCGCTGACATCCTCGACATCGGAGGTGAATCGACCCGTCCTTTTTCAGAACCTGTTTCGCCGGAGGAAGAGCGTAAAAGGGTTATCCCTGTCATTAAAAGCATCAGGCTCCATCTCCCTTCGATTCCCATTTCCATAGACACCACTAAAGCCAGGGTTGCAAGAGAAGCAATTGTGGCTGGGGCCAATATAATCAACGATATCAGCGCGCTGCGATTTGATCCGGACATGATCGGTGTTGCAGTTGAGGCCGAATGTCCTGTTATCATAATGCATATGAAGGGAACACCCGGTGATATGCAGGTCGATCCTGTCTATGATGATGTGATTCAGGAAATCATTTCTTTTTTGCAGGAGAGAATTGCATGGGCTTGCAGTAAAGGATTGTCTAAAGAACTGTTAGTCGTTGATCCCGGCATCGGCTTCGGCAAAACAGTGGAACATAACTTACGCATTCTCAACCATCTTGCCGAATTCAAGGTTCTCGGCTGTCCAATTCTTGTCGGACACTCGCGCAAATCATTCATTGGAAAAATAGTCAACCGTGAGGTTCATGACCGCGACGTGGCAACCGCTGCCCTCTCCTCCATGTGCGTCGTGAATGGTGTTTCCATCCTCAGGGTCCACGATGTTGACAAAACAGTCCAAGCTGTGCGTATGACAGAAGCTCTTCTTGCCTCCTCATAAAACATACTGCTATAATAACCTTTGGTGCTTTTAAAGCAACTTTGAGGAGTCACACCATACTTATTCAAAAGAAAGAGTCATTATTCTTTTGGATTAATGCGAGGGCATACAGTTACATTATTTCTTGTTGAAACACCGAATCCTATGAACAAGGTCGAAAGATACAAAATATTTAACCGGAACCGGAAAATAAAAGCGATTAACTTTAACGAAAACAAAGCTACCCTCCTTTTTAAAATCATTCCTTTTCTTTTGCATGCCAATTATCCCGACCTTCCTGGCTACATCAACGATCCCAATTGCCCTTATGGCATTCATCGCTTTGTTCCTGAAGAATATGTTAACAAGGAGATCTTCCAGCGGTATTTCCCAAACTCGAAAGCCGTAAGCCAGACAACCGGTTCACCATTTTCTGAAAATCCCTGCGTACACTCATTAAAAACTATTGGCAGCATAGGAACTATTGCCCAAACCGAAAAATCGGACTGCGATTACTGGTTGAGTATTCGCTACAATGAAATTGGCCCTGAAGGGCTCCTCTTACTGGAAGAAAAGTGCAAGGCTATTGAAGAATGGGCCATGTCTCGAGACAATGAAGTCCATTTCTTCCTCATGGATATCGATCAAACAAAGGAAAATAAATTCGAGACTTTGGCTGAAGCGGAATCGGCAGGCTCCGCCATTCAGGTTCTTCTTAAAGACGAACTGTTCCGGACCCATATATTAGTTGCTGGGAAAATGCTCTTATGGTGGCTCATTCCTCCAGGCCTTACGGAAGATGAGTACAAAAGCTATATAGATACCGTAATCAAGAAGAAAAAGTTGAATCCTGAAAACTTTGTTGATCTCGGTTACTTATCTGATATTCCAAAATCCGAGGTTTTTGGCGCATGTCTATGGCAAATGAACAAAGCCCTTGATAGCCCATTTAAATCAGTAATCAAATTTGCCTACCTTGAACTGTTATTGCGGAATAAAACACAAACCTTGCCACTGTTTTCTGACACCGTTAAATGTCTTGTCACCTATCCGGAAAAACAAACACCCTCCACCCAAGGATTGAATCTTGAGCTTAACGAAATAGATCCTTATCTTCTCTTGGCCCGGGAAATTATCAAATTTTATCAAAAGGAAGCTTCCGAACAGAAAAGGGCAAACCTGATCAGGGAGTGCATGTTTCTGAAAACCTTAGAAGGGATGGAATCCCAGAAAAGGAGATCCAAAAAACGTAAAAACCTGGAAAGCACCATTGATCTCATGGAAAACTGGCATCTCCTCCCCAATAATTGCGAGCATTTTGTTAACTTACGCTCATGGAACTTTAAACAACTTACGGAATTAGGCACCAAGGTTCACGACTACCTCCTTGAAACATATAAAAGACTGAGATGGATCTCTCAAAACCTTGGCGAAGAGACAGAAGTCGCCATTACCCAGAGAGATCTTTCTGTTCTCGGACGGAAACTGTTCACCTACTATGAAAAGAAGAATAATAAAATTGAATACATTAGAAGTCTTTCCAGAGAAACCATGACGCAAATTGATGTGACCTTTCATTTTGCCAGCCAAAATGGAACCAGCCATTATTTTGCACTCCAAGGCATCCACGAGCACTTCGACAATAAAAAACAAACCGAATTGCTCATAACACGAAAAAGCGACCTGATTACCCTTGTTACGTGGTTAATGATTAACGGCATTATAAATGACAAAACCAATCTTCATTTGTCCAAGAATCTTATGCCCCTCGACCTCGTTGAAATACAGACAGTGACAAAGGTAATGCTCCATACCTTTCCGACCATCAACTTCGCAAAAATTTCCGGAGACCAGTTGCTTAAAAAAGAATCAATAACCAGAGCTCTTGCCATTGTTAACCTTAACAAGGAGCCTATGAAGGACTCAAAAAAATTACAATCAACCATTATAACTGCAAATAGTTACGGAGAATATTTTGTTAAGGAATATAACACCGTAACCCAACTGAAAAACGCTCTTCGCCTGTTGCTCACTAAACATTATGTTAGCAGGTGGAACAACAATCTCGAGGTTTTCATTCCGCCTCAACAAGACCAGCACCTCATTAAAAAGTTAATTTACCAGTAATCCATCATTATTAGAGAATGTATAAAAAAATTCCCCAAACATTGTGAACTGATTTATAGTATCCTTCTTAGCAAAACAAACCACCCCGCTGCTCTGCGTAGAGGGGAACGCGGTTTTTCTCCGTAAACTGCAAAATCATTAAATCCTAACAGGGAAGTAAGGAGAGCTCATGAAATGCGCAATCATCGGAGCCGGTAATGCCGGATGCGCCACAGCCGCACACCTGAAAAGATTGGGTGCAGAAGTTACTCTTTATGACATTGAACAAAGTCAGCTTGCAGCCATAATCAACAATGACAACACAATCACCTTAACAGGAAATATCAAATGTTCGGGCGACGCCAGAATAAACCTGGTAACCAATGATTTAGAAAACGCTGTACAGGATGCAGAGTTAATAATTTGTGCAACCCCCGCCCATACCCACAAGGAAGTGGCCAAGGCTATTGCTCCTTATCTTGATAAAGACCAGAAAATTCTTCTTACCCCTGGAAGAACTGGCGGTGTTCTGGAATTTAAAAAAATTTTAAACCGGCAAAAGGCTCCTGACCTCCTTGTCGCAGAGTCACAGACTATTCTTTATGTCTGTCGCCGGGCTGACACCACAGTAAATATTTTTGGATTAAAAAAACATGTTCCTTGTGCTGCTCTGCCAAAGGAGAACAGCAACACGTTCTTTGCCCTCATCCAGTCTTTTTTCCCGCAGTTTATTGATGCCGGGAGCATCTGGAATACGTCTCTTGAAAACATTGGTATGCTTTTTCATCCGGCACC
The DNA here is from genome assembly GCA_945787445.1 of uncultured Desulfobulbaceae bacterium. Lineage (GTDB taxonomy): Bacteria > Desulfobacterota > Desulfobulbia > Desulfobulbales > CALZHT01 > CALZHT01. The sequence continues at coordinate 2,416 of CALZHT010000083.1, read as the reverse complement.
TACCCTTCTGAATATAGGTAGAATGGAAACCGGCAATCATTTTGACTACTTTACAAGTGGTATTTCGCCCTCTATTGCTGAGATTATCGAAATAATTGACCAGGAACGCCTCGACGTGGCAGCGGCACTTGATATAAATCTCCCCACTGCCATTGAATGGCTTGCCCGAAGTTATGGCGCCAAAGGAAAAAATCTTTACGGAGCGCTGCAGAACAATTTATATTACAGGGGAGTATCAGCGCCTTTTTTCGCAACGACCGAGGATAAATTACAATGCCGCTATATTATAGAGGATGTGCCCACAGGCTTGGTGCCGATATCAGAATTGGGCGAAAAGCTGTCCATCCCAACACCGGCAATGGACACACTAATTCAACTGGCAAACCTTATGTATAAGACTGATTTCAGAAATATCGGAAGAAATTTGGATCAGCTTGGCATCAAGGATCTCTCTGTCAAAGAATTGAAAAATCTCTAGATTGCTCCGACGATTTTGGAAAATAATGAAAATTGATAATCCCACAAAAAGTCGGGAAAACGGTTAACGTGCCATGTAATGTCGACGAGTTACAACGTAATACATCGATAAAATCGTATTTTTTACGCTTTCATCAAAATTTATTATTTGGAAAGCAATAACAAACGATGAAGATTGAATTTTATAAATCTGTAATTTGCCCCCGGTGCCTGTATGTCTCGCATACACTTAAGAAGGCCAAAACTCTTTACCCCAATTTGGAAGTAGAACATATCGACATTATCAGAAATCTCAGTCGTGTTCGGGATGCGGAGATTCGCACCGTACCGACACTTAAGGTCGGACAGGCAACGTTGAGCGGGCTTTTTTTAACAAAGGACTCGATAAATAAATTTCTGGCAGAACATTGGCGCCCGGATGAACCGTTGTCTACTTCGTAGGATAAATAATGGTAATCAGTTATGCTGCTTTTAATTCTTCCATGTCTAAAATAATTTCAGTGCACAGATCACAAAATTCCTGAATCAACTCTTTGCGCGCCGGCAGGTCCAATCTGAAATAGATCGGGCTTAGCATCAAAATCCGGATTGCTTCTTGCGGTGTCATGGCTCTCCCCTCCCCATGAACTTTTTTTGCCAAAGAGATCGTCCCGACGGGACTGTTCATTTCCCCCTTTCTCCTTTGGCCTTACTTATTTGATACCATGCCCAACTTCCCATATCAGTGAAGTGGATCATATGTTTTTTGTGATATAGTCACTCCCTGAAAATGGCTTGTAAGACCTGGGAAATCTGCGGTATATTTCAGCAAAAATCAACAATTTCCCATAAACAGCCAAAAGAGGTTGCGGTGATAAAAAAGATTTTATTTGTGTGTGTGGAAAATTCTTGCCGGAGTCAGATTGCCGAAGCATTCGCCAAATTACACGGCAAGGAAATTTGTGAAGCGCTAAGCGCCGGTTCTAAACCGAGCGGCCGCATAAATACCATGGCCGTGCAAGTCATGAATGAGAACGGTTATGACTTAACCACCCATCAATCAAAATCACTTGGCGAAATACCTCAAGAGCATTATGAGTATTCAATAACCATGGGATGCGGTGATGACTGTCCCCTGATTGATGCAGGAATCCGGGAAGATTGGGCCATACCTGATCCTAAAAACTTTCCCCTTGGAAAATTCAGGGAAGTTCGGGACTTGATAGAAATAAAAGTGAAGGATTTGCTGGAAAGAATTGCCGCTGTACGTGACTAGGTATTCATTTCTTATCGAAAAAACTTGCCCATTTCGAAAAAACATCACTTAATACTGGATATAAAATTCATCTTGCTTTATATTGGCAGGTTTATCGCTGAAGCAGTCGGCCCAAGGCCGCGCAATATCCCTTAAAATTCATTTTTTGTATTTATAATTAATCCCCATTTTATCCTGTTAACCATAGACTTAAGGAGAAGGTTTTATGTCTCGAAAAATGGTCACCATTGACGGCAACCAGGCGTGCACCCATGTTGCCTATGCTGCAAGCGAAGTCATCACCATCTATCCCATCACCCCATCATCGCCTATGGCGGCTGAAGCTGATGCCAAGGCCACCGCAGGCCAGAAAAACATCTGGGGTTCGGTCCCGGTTGTTACGCAGATGCAGTCTGAAGGAGGCGTCGCCGGGGCCCTACACGGCTCTTTGACCACTGGCGCCCTATGCACCACCTTTACCGCCTCCCAGGGACTTTTTTTGATGATTCCCAATATGTATAAATTAGCCGGTGAGCTTACGCCAACGGTCTTTCATATCACCGCCCGTTCCATAGCTTGCCAGGGTCTGTCCATCTTTGGCGATCACGGCGACGTTATGGCGGCCCGGCAAACAGGCTGGGCCATGCTCTGCTCCCAGAATGTCCAGGAAAGTCAGGATCTTGCGCTGATCGCCACCCAGGCAAC
>CALZHT010000082.1 GCA_945787445.1 uncultured Desulfobulbaceae bacterium | reverse complement strand
GACGACGTAAACGTATCTGGAATAGCTTTTGGGCGGCATCATGGAGAAGTGATGATATTTCCTGTTCTGTCTTACCGAACTGTTTGGCCGTGTTTTTAATGGAGCGGGATTGGTACAGGATGTTCTTGTTTATGAATTCGCCGTGGGGATCGGAGAGGGCATTCCCACTGACCTTAACGCCATAGCGATAGGCAAAAATTTCTGCTGTGTCTTTTCCTAGAATAGTTGTGAGGTCTTGTGAAGTCCACGTATAAAATTCACCCTCGCCATGTTGTGAAGGATCCTTGGGATTTGGACTGTCGGCATCTTCGGCTGAATAGAATCCTCCTGAAGGGGCTGTCATATCACGCAGAACATAGTCCAGTATGGATTTAGCTGTTTTTGCATAGAATGGTTTTTGACTGGACTGATGTGCCTCAAGATATGATGCTGCGAGCTGCGCCTGGTCATACAACATCTTTTCAAAATGGGGTACCCGCCACTGTCCATCAACGGCATAGCGGTGGAAACCGCCCCCTATCTGGTCGTATACTCCCCCTTTTCCCATTTTTTCGAGAGTGGTTAGGGTCATATGTAAAGCTTCATCGTTTTGCATGAGAGTTGAGTACCGGAGAAGAAAATTGAACGTAACAGGAGTCGGGAATTTTGGGGCGTTTCCGAATCCTCCATAAACCATGTCATATTGGGTCGAGAGATACCGGAATCCTTTGTTTAGGATATCCTCAGATACAATAGCGCTTTTCGTGGATTCAGCAGGTGCTGTTTGGCTGTCCTCGACCAGATAGGTAGTGATTTTGTCCGCGGATTCGATAACTTTTTTCCGATCATTTGTCCAGGCATTATGGATGGATTCCAGTAAGGTATTGAAGCCGGGCCGACCGAATTTTGATTCCGGAGGAAAATACGTTCCTGCGTAAAATGGCCGTAAATCCGGCAGCAGAAAAAGAGACATGGGCCATCCGCCGCTGCCGGTCATCAACTGGGTTGCAGACATGTAAATATGATCTATATCCGGTCGTTCCTCACGGTCAACCTTGATAGCCACAAAATATCTATTGAGGATGGCGGCAATTTCCGGGTTTTCAAATGATTCATGGGCCATGACATGACACCAGTGGCAGGTGGAATAACCGATGGAAAGGAAAATCGGTTTGTTCTCCGTGCGGGCCTTTGCGAATGCCTCTTCTCCCCAAGGATACCAATCAATCGGGTTAAAGGCATGTTGGAGGAGATAGGGGCTTTTTTCATGAATAAGTCGGTTTGGTTTTTTCCCTTTGGCCGTTTCCCTGGCAACAAAACCCGCAGCAGTGTTGTCTTTATAATTCATCGTGTCGGTTTTTCCTTGCGTTGCGGCCAAGGTACAAATCGGATGGCCAAAGATGAGCAAATAACAGAGAATGAAAATGAGTGGGAGATTAGGATTGTACATGGGAAATTCTCCCCAACAGTAAACTTCGATTACGATTAAAAAATATGCCCCCCAAAAAACCTAAGCCCTTTTCCAAGGTGCGATTGCATTTCAGAAAAAGGCTTATGGCAAAGATCCGATTGCGGGGGATATGTCCGGCAATAAATACAGCTGTTGGATTTAGCGCTGGATAGGCTCCGCCCATATTGGTCGTCTACATATATCGTTTAATTTCGGCGTTTTGTTTAAGCTCTTCAACAAACTTGACGAGATCACCCTGTATCTTTTTCTGTTTGAGATATTGTTCCAGATTCGGTTGGGCCTCCTCAAGGGACACAGTGGCTTCCGGTTTTTTATCAATAAGTTTGATAAGATGATAACCGAAACGTGTTTCAACTATATCACTGAGTTCCCCCGGTTTTAGGGAAAAGGCTGTTTTTTCGAATTGTTCGACCATCTGTCCGCGGGAAAAATAACCAAGGTCGCCTCCCTTGGAACTGCTGGGACATTCAGAAGAGTCTTTGGCAATGGCAGCAAAGTCCTCTCCTTTTTTTAACCTGGCTTGAAATCCCTTCATTTTTTCCATGGCCTTTTTCTTGTCTTCTTCAGAGGCGGAGGCAGGCACCTTGACAAGTATATGGCTGGCTTGGACCTGTTCAGGCTTGTTGAGCATGGTTTTGTTGCTTTCATAATATTGTTTTAATTCTTCAGGAGAGATTGAAGTTTTTTGGACAAAATGTTTTTGGATATATTCCTGTACAGCAATCCTTTTGCCAAATTCTTCTTTTATGTCAGCCTCGCTAAGATTGAGATGAGCAATGGCCTTTGAAAATTCTTCCTCACTGGGAAACCTCTTTTGCAGAATAGCGAATTGTTCATCTACTGCATTTTTCTCCACCTTTATCCCTGTTTTCTGGCTTTCCTGAAAAAGGAGTTCGCCGCCAATGAGATTATCCAGAACATCCTTACGAAGTTGGGACAGTTGATCATCGGTAAAAGAATTCCCTTTATAGGCCAATTGTTGCTTGATCTTATCCAGACCTCTTTCCAACTCTTTTTTAGTAATTACTGAGCCGTTCACCGTGGCGATTTTATCATCTTCGGAAGTTTGGGCTTCCTGAGACCACCCAGGTGTCTGGGCCACCAAGGTAAAGGCAGTAAAAAGGAAAATGATTTTCATAAAATTGGGTTGCATAAAGTGTCTCCTTAAAGAAATGGATGTATATTTATTGGCTAGAGGGAATTAATACAACATACTCTGAAGGTTATTATTGGACAACCGAAAAAAAGCCTTTTTAATGTTCACGTCAATATTACTCTTTATGAATATAACTACTCAAAATACTTACTAATTACTACTGGTCAAGAAGCATGTAATGTGGCAACCAAATTAGGTAAAAATAATTATGTGTGCATGGAGCTTATGGAGAAATTCCCATTTTATGGTTGTGTGATGGTCGCCATTAACGCTATAATTTTACGTTAAAATTGCATTAAAGTATCGTTTAGATATATAATTAAAGTAATCTTATCTAATTATTTAAGAAATTGGATTGTTCCCTGGCATGCAATTAAAGTGGTGGCCGTTAAAAGCTAAGTTTTTTTAGATCAGAACGGTGGATAGCCTGCCCCGGAGTTTTCTTTCATTGATGTGAATAGACAATAAGAATTAATTTTTGGTTCCGGATAATTTCATGAATGATGAACAACGTCGAGCTTCTCGGATTTCTGGAGATGTTTTAATTTATTTACGACTTGAGGATTCCTTGAGCGAAAAGACTCTCGCAGGTCCAACGTCAGGCATTATTCATAATATAGCATCCTATGGCGCCGGTCTTCGCCTCAGTCAGGTTCATATCGAAAACTATCACTTATTTTATGCTGCTCAGGAAAATCCTGATTTTAAACTCATTTTGGAAATTCCATCAGATACAGAATCGGATGAAACATTTTCAATTCCAGTTCAACCGATTTGGTTCGACCGTGCCACAACCGGAGAAACAGAAGGCAATCTGCCCTTTCAAATGGGTGTTGAATTCCTGGTTGGTTATAAAGATGAACGGATTGCACTCCTGAAGGAATTATTTGCAGGTCGCGGGGGGGCAACGCAATCTTTCTGGCGCTCTTTTAAGGAGAAAATTGATAATTATCTAAAAAAATAAATCAATTTGATGAAATCGTAAAAAATACGATTTATCTGCTGCACGGACGAGTTAACGGCTACGGCTCCTTGCGATGAAAAAGGCGTTTAGCACAGCATATACTTTTTCCATGCTCTTGTCAGTTCATCGATGTGTCCCGTTGTAACTACTTGAAATTATATGGTACGTTAACCTCTTTCCCGACTTTTTGCGGGATCGTCAATTTTCCTCCATCCGTCCTGAAATTTTTTTCTTGAATTGCTCAAACCGGAATACTATGTATATTCTTATGAGGATAAGTGAATTCTTTTGAGGAGACAAAATAGATGGATCGGTACAAAAAACGGATTCTCCAGGAATTTGAAGATATGGAAAAACATTTAGGGCGCATGATGAGGAATCTTTCTATCCCGAGGATGAATTCTTTGCAATCGGGCTCCTGGATGCTGGCCGCGGATTTATATGAAACAGAGAATGAATTGATTCTTTGTATGGACGCCATGGGCATCGAACCGGAAGACTTGAATGTAGTGGTGGAACAGAAAACCGTTACTGTTTCCGGAAAACGAACATTTCCAATTAATGACAAGGTTTGTTGTATTCACCAAATGGAAATAGAACGGGGATTTTTTGAACGGGCAGTGCCTCTGCCTTTAGCAGTTGACAACACCAAGGCCACGTCAAGCTGTAAAAACGGATTATTAATTATACGAATGCCTCTGCAAACAAAGCGTGATGAAACAATCAAAATTACCGTGAGGTAGACAGGCCTTACCATCTAAGGGATCTTTTTTGTAAAGTTAACTATAAGAGTATTTCTATGGTACAAAAAGCTAAAGAAATAGTTGAGAATGAAGAGTCATCTCCGGCCGCAGCATCAAAAGACAATGTTAATCCTGCCGAACTACCGGTGCCTGACGAATTACCGGTTCTGCCTCTTCATGGTTTTGTTTTTTTCCCGGGGATGGGATTTCCACTGCAGGTAACCAATCCCTCCTCCAAGAAGTTGGTGGATGATACAATTTTAGGTAATCGGCTCATTGCCATCGTGTCCCACAAGACAACAGAGGGGAAGAGTGAAGAAAAAGGCACCTTTGGTCCTGGTGATCTATACTCTGTGGGGGTCATGGGATACATCCATAAAATGGTAAAAGGCCAGGAAGGTTTTTACCAAGTGCTTGTCAGCGCGGTTCGAAAGGTAGATTTACTTGAATACACCCAAGAGGAGCCGTATTTAAAAGCAAAGGTAAGCGCGGTTTCCATGGAAGAAAAGATTGACCAGGAAGTTGAGGCGTTTGTTCATAATCTTCGGACCCAGTTTCAAAAATTTGTGGAGCTTTCAGGGATGCAGCCGGAAATGGTCATGACGATCTCTTCTATTAAGAGTCCTTTCCATGTTGCATATCTCATCATTTCCCAATTAAATCTTCCGATGGAAAAGGAACAGGAATTTCTTGAGGTTGTTGATCTCAAGGAGCTTCTCGATAAGGCTGCCCGCGAGTTAAACAATCGTTTAGAGACCGTTGAAATGAGCCAGGAGATCCAGAAGGCCATCAAAGACGATATGGATGATAAACAGCGGGAGTTTTTTCTTCGCCAGCAGCTCAAAGCCATCCGCAAAGAACTTGGTGAGGACGAAACCAGCCCTGATTTAAAAGAATTAGCGGATAAACTGGCTAAAGCAAAGCTCAGCGACGAAGCGCAAAAGACGGCTGAAAAAGAATTAACCCGGCTGCAGAGAATTTCTCCTTCCTCTCCTGAATATACCGTGTCCAGAACATATCTTGATTGGATATTAGAGCTGCCGTGGGAGATTTCAACAGTTGATAGCCTGGATATAGAGAACGCGCAAAAAATCCTCGACGAAGATCATTACGGCCTTGAGAAGATCAAAAAAAGAATTATCGAGTTTCTGGCGGTTCGCAAGTTGAAAGAGGACATGCACGGACCAATCCTTTGTTTTTCAGGCCCTCCCGGTGTTGGAAAAACATCCCTTGGACAATCTATTGCCCGGGCCATGAACCGAAAGTTCATCCGCATCTCTTTGGGAGGAGTGCGGGATGAAGCGGAAATCCGCGGCCACCGTCGTACCTATATCGGTGCACTGCCGGGAAGAATCTTACAGAATTTGCGCAAAGCCGGTTCCAATAACCCCCTTTTTATGCTTGATGAAATAGATAAGCTTGGCATGGATTTCAGGGGAGATCCATCTTCGGCATTACTGGAAGTCCTGGATCCTGAGCAAAACTCGACCTTTGCCGATCATTATCTTGAGATCAATTTTGATCTCTCCAAGGTGATGTTTATTACCACAGCCAATGTTATTGACAACATCCCCGGTCCATTGCGCGATCGCATGGATGTGATCGAACTTCCCGGGTACACCGAGGATGAAAAACTGATGATAGCCAAGCGTCATCTTGTCCGGAAGCAACTTGAGGCCCATGCCCTGTCAAAAGACGATCTTGATTTTGAGGATGAGGCCATTCGCCATATCATCCGGTTTTACACGCGGGAAGCCGGGGTGCGTAATATTGAGCGCAGGCTTGCCGCAATCTGTCGTGGCGTGGCCAAGGATATTGTCACCGGCAAAATTGGGCTGATTTCGATTGGACCGGACGATATTGCCGACTATTTGGGGCCGCCCAAATTTTTTTCCGAGACAACCGCGCGAACATGGGGGCCTGGACTCGCAACCGGTTTGGCCTGGACGCCCGTCGGCGGAGAACTTCTTTTTATCGAATCCGCTAAGATGTTGGGAAGGGGCGGGCTTATCATGACGGGCAAGCTGGGTGATGTCATGAAGGAGTCTGCTACGGCCGCATTAACCTATATCAAGTCCCATGCTGTTGATTTGGGAATTGATCCTGAGATTTTTTCCTCCATTGATATCCATTTCCATGTTCCGGAAGGGGCCATTCCTAAGGATGGACCTTCCGCAGGAGTGGCTATTGTTGTTTCCCTGACTTCCCTCTTGACTGAAAAGACGGTCAAACAGGATATGGCCATGACAGGCGAGATCACCCTGCGTGGCGATGTCCTGCCGGTGGGCGGCATTAAAGAAAAAGTGCTGGCTGCAGTCAGGGCCGGCATAAAAAATATTATGCTGCCGGCATTAAATGAAAAGGATGTAATTGAAATTCCGGATAACGTTAAACAGGGAATACATTTTCATTATATCCATGAAATTAATGAAGCGCTCAATATCAGTCTGGGTTTCAAGATCAAAAAGAAAAGAAAAAGCCCTGCGAAATCCACCAAAAAAGCGGTAAAGAAAAAATAGTCCTTTGTGTTGGTATGCGATCAGCTTTGATGAAATCGCAAAAACTATAAATTCACCACAGAGGACACGGAGTGCACAGAGGTAACTGCTTGAAAGTATAAAGTTTTACTCTGTGCACTCTGTGTCCTCTGTGGTACAAAAAGACTTTTTACAAAACCATCAGCTTTTGCTTTTTATATTCAGTTTTAAGATGGGAACTGATTAAGCCGTACAAATCTCTTTTTTTAACAAGTCCGGGCGCGATTCCCGGTTGGTAAAGGCCGAATATTTCATTTCCAAATGGTGGGGATAATAGCTTTCTTTTGCCTGTCTGAGTCCTTTAATGCCCAAATCCTGTTCACGATTGATGAATGTATATTCCGAGAGGCTGTATTTGGCAAACCAATGATTAATCAATTGGTTGAGGCCATGAACATCGGGCATGGCCTTTTCAAAATGGCATACTGCCGTATTTTCAGACAAGGCTTCGCCTATGACATATGCCTTGATCTCGCCGTTAACTCGAATAGCGCCGCCGCTAAGGGCGAATTCCTGGAAATAGCAAAACGCTTCTTTGATTGCTCGCAGTTCTCGACAAAGACCCTGGTTTTTTCCACATTCCCTGTTCATGCACCATCTTTCCTGCATTGCCGCAGCTTCCTGCAAATTATCCGCTGAAAGGGGTTCATATTCGCAAGTGAATTGTTTTAGGCACTGGTGGATATGGTTCCGCTTTTTGGTGTATTTGCGACCCGGAAGTTGGGCCAGATCTGATACCAGATAAACATAATCCGCATTGTCACGGTCCTGTGCCACAGGTTTGCCGGAATCTTTTAATCTCATGGCCGTTTTTTCGGGTAAGCGGACCGCACCGGAAATTTCATCCCGCAGTTCATTAATAATTGTCAGTGGATCGGTTTTTCCCACGGGCGGTCCGAACAGAAGTTTTCCATCAGTCCTGTCGGAACCAGAAATAAGAAATACAAGGGTATCGCGAAGTTCGGTAAACCAAATAGGCCTGGCATGCCGCCACACAAACATGTTTGTAAAGGTGTGATCTGAAATGATCGGGGGATATTTTTTGAAATAACTTATGATCAGGTTCCGGTCTGACAAGGAAAGAGGTCTGAGTTTTATATTCATCGTACACATAAACAGGCCCGCTTCATAAATATGATGCGGGCCATTAAGGAAATTACATGTTATGAGGTTTCAATGTTTTTTCGCAACTGGGCAATTTGCAGGCCCAGAGAAACGCACTGTTTTCCAGCCATGCAGTCGTCCGCCTCATTGTCCTCAAGAAACGTCTTCAAGTGGTGATCATCTTTTTTCAGATCAACAACCCAGGCTTTATTGGTCTGGTCGTAATCGACGTTCACATCGATCCCGCAGGCACCTATATCTGGGAAAACAGCAACAATCTTCCGGCACAATTCTTCCTTGCTAATCATTTTCTCACCTCCTGTTATGGTTAATAAATAATTTGAACCTGCTGACACCAATCCTTTCAATAAAGTTTTAATTTTATAGCTTAAGTATATGCATGAATGCTTTCCTTGCAAATCTTTTTGGGCTGTAAGATGCGTTTCGAGGCCCGCAGAACCTGGCCCTGGTTTGCCCTGGAAGGGTCCGCTCGTATGCAGATTGCGATAAGCTAGGATGAACTAAACAACCTCCAACCACAGCAGGTGGGTTTGTCATGGCGGACTGAAAGTCCAGCAAAATAAATGAAGCCGGTCTTGCAAAGACCTTGTTTTCAGGATATTCTAATTATTTTTCTTAATCAGCTGTTCCGGAATACCTTTTTGCAATTTCATAAAAATTTTAGGCAGTAAAAGATATTTTTTTCACATGAAAGTAGTTCTTGCCAAACATGCCGGATTTTGTATGGGAGTCCGCAGGGCTGTTGACACCACCCTTGAAACAATTCGAACCGGAGATGACAAGATTGCCACCTTCGGTCCTTTGATCCACAATCCCCAAGTTTTGGAACTTCTCGGCGACCGGGGAGTCAAAGTTTTGCATGATGTGCCTGCTCATGAAAACGGCACCATTATTATCCGGGCCCACGGCATTCCTCCTGATAAAAAAGCCAGTCTGAAAGCTTCCGGGGCCAAGGTAAAGGATGCAACTTGCCCTCGGGTGCTTAAAGTCCAGGCAATAATCCGTAAGTATCGTACGAAAGGATATGCCACCGTTATAATAGGCGATAGGAATCATGCGGAAGTTGAAGGGCTCAGGGGATATGCCGAGCCAGAATGTCAGGTGATCGGCAAGGAAGAGGAAATAGAGAACCTGAATTTAACCGGGCCGTATATTGTTGTCAGCCAAACAACACAAGATGAAATAGCCTTTGAACAGTTCAGCACCAAAATTCTCCAACGTTTCCCGCAGGGCCAAATTTTTAATACCATTTGTGATTCGACCCATAAGCGCCAAGCGGAATTGCGGGAACTTTGCAAGGAAGTTGATGCCATGGTTGTGGTGGGCGGCAGAACAAGCGCCAACACGAAACGCTTGGGCGAGATTGTCCAAGGTATGGGTCGTCCGGTTTTTATGGTGGAAAACGAGGAAGACCTGGATTTGATGGCCCTTTCCAAATACAACAGTGTCGGCGTTACAGCAGGAGCTTCTACGCCCTCCTGGATGATCAACTGGGTTGTCAAGGCCTTGGAGTCTTTACCTGGCAGGCATGAAGGGGTTTTAAGTATTTTTTTTACAAAGTTGCTGTGGCTTCTCCTCGTGACGAGCCTGTATGTTGGCGTGGCTGGAGGACTGATGGCCTTTGCCTTCGGCGCAATGTTTACGGGCGTACCTTTTGCCGATCATTTTCTTATCGCTTTTGGCTACCTTTTTGCCATGCATAATATCAACAGATTTTCAGACCAGCGTTCACGAAAAATTAATGATCCGTTGCGGGCCCTTTTTTACCGCCAGTATCGTTTGCCGCTTCTAGTCGCCTCTGTTTTAGCACTTATTGTTGCCCATGTTTTGGCATTTACCATGGGAAGGCAGCCCTTCTGGCTGCTGGCAGGGATGAGCTTTTTAGGAATACTGTACAATGTCCGGTTTATCCCGAAATCAATATCAAGTTTGACGCGGGTTCGAGGGCTGAAGGAGATTCCGGGTTCGAAGACTTTTTTCGTTGCCCTTGCCTGGGCTTTTGTTGCAGTGCTTATCCCGGTGTCAGGATCGGATATTACTCTGACTATCGAATTGGCGACTGTTTTTTTGTTCGTCTTCTCGATAGCTTTTGTCCGCAGTGCGCTTTTTGATGTTTTCGATACTGTAGGCGATCGGATTGTGGGCAGGGAGACCCTGCCGGTTTGCATTGGGGAAAGAAAAACTCTTCTGCTCTTGGATATTCTGTTGGTGGGAGTATTATCTGTGTTATTAATCTTCCCGCTGACAGGATGGATATCTTCTGTTGGTTTTTGGCTTATTCCCAGTGTTATTTATCTTTTTATGCTTGCCCGGTTTTACAAGAAAGGAATTTTATCACAGGGGGCTAAGCTTGAATTTAGTCTTGAAACTGTTTTTGTAATTGTGGCAATTCTTGCGCTTCTTAGTATGAATTAGATCTACTCATGGATACTTATTTCTATTCCGGGGATTGTGATGCTTGGTTGGTTTAGGAAAAAAAAGAAAAACAAAAAAGAAACAGAAGAGACTCTTGCACCGCAGGAAAATGAGGCAATATCAGAGACCTCTTCGGAAAAGAACGATGCCGAGCAAATTGTGAGCAGGACTGGGGAGGAAATAGCCTCTGAAGCCTTTGCCGGGGCCGAACAAAAGGGATTCTTCGGAGTATTAAAGGAACGCCTCTCTAAAACAAGGGATTCGTTTGTTAAGCGGATGGATGCTTTGTTCCTGGGCAGGAAGGAGATAGACGAGGATCTTTTTGAGGAGCTTGAGGAGATTTTAATAACAGCCGATCTTGGAGTCGGCCTTGTTCAGGAAATATTGGATAAAGCAAGAGATCAGGTCAGACGGGACGAATTGAATGATCCTCAAGCCTTACGAGACGTGCTGCAAAATATCATAAAGGAATACCTTGTCAAGATGGATGGACTTGGAGAATTGGCCATGCCGGAATCCGATCCCTTTGTCATTATGGTAGTTGGGGTAAATGGTGTGGGTAAAACAACAACAATCGGTAAAATAGCCAATAAATTTTCACAGTCCGGCCACAGGGTTTTACTTGTTGCAGCAGATACATTTCGCGCCGCTGCCATTGCTCAGTTGAAAATATGGGGTGAACGCATAGGTGTGGATGTTGTTGCCCAGAAGACCGGGGCCGATCCGTCATCAGTAGTTTACGATGCCTTGGATCATGCGCGCAGCAAGAATACTGATGTGATGATTGTTGACACGGCAGGTCGTATGCATACCAAGGTCAACTTGATGGAGGAGCTTAAAAAGATCAAAAGGGTAATTGCCAAGAAGTTGCCTGGAGCGCCCCATGAAATCATGCTTGTCCTTGATGCAACCACGGGACAGAACGCCATTTCACAAGCCAAGCTTTTTCATGAAGCGGTGAATCTGACAGGTTTGACGCTAACCAAGCTTGATGGCACAGCCAAGGGTGGTATTGTGATCAATGTTTGCCGGGAATTGACTATCCCCATCCGTTTCATCGGCATTGGCGAGAAAATGGACGACCTACGTGATTTCGATCCTCACATTTTTGTTGAAGCCCTTTTTGCTGAAAATAACGTGTAAGTGCCATCGGCAGACATGATAATCCTGCCGGTTCATTAAAACTGCGCGTTCTTCATCCCTTTTGAGGAGTTTTCATGGCATACAGGAGACACGAACAACCCGGTTGCGGCGGCTGCCTACTGCTTGTTGCCATGCTGCTCCTGGTTTTTGGCGGAGCCCCTGCATTATTTAATTTCCTGGGCTTTCTCTTTGTCGCTTTTATAGTATTCATTGTAGTACTTGTTGCCGGTTTCTGGGCAGTAACCTTTTATATAAAACGCCAGGTCAGTCTTTACGAAAAGTCTCAAACCGAAACCCATAATCTTTTCGTTTATTTGCTGGTAAATATTCTGGTGAAAATAGCGGCAGCAGACGGTAGAGTTTCCCGAGAAGAAGTCAGTACTATTATTGATTTTTTTCGCAGCCAGCTCAATTATTCCCAGAATCAGATATTCTGGGTGCGGGAGCTTATCAAGGAAGCCCGACAATCTTCAGTAAATCTCGAAACATTACTTTCGGAATTCAGGCAAACCTTTTCCTATGAGCCACGTCTTATCCTGATTGAGATGGTTTATCAGGTGATCGTCTCAAAAGGGGCAATCACTGATGTTGAGATTGAATTGGCCCGTAAAATTGGGGCGTATCTCGAGATAAATCCGTACGACCAGGAAGCCATCCTGCGCAAATACATGGCCCAGTTTCAACAACTACGAGTTGATGAGGACCGTTACTTTACGATTCTGGGTCTTGAACCCGGCGCGGACTTCGACCAAGTAAAGAGCGCATATCGGAAACTTAGTATGCAATACCATCCAGATAAAGTGAGCCACTTGGGCGAAGAATTTTTAAAAGTTGCTGAAGAGAAAATGAAAGAGCTTAATGAGGCCTATCAGCACCTGAAAAAGAAATTTTCATAAACTGAGATTAATAAAAGGACAAGTATGATGGCAGTTTCCCGGAAAATGCTCGATTTTGCCCAAAAGGCTTCCTGGATCCGCAAAATGTTTGAAGAAGGCGCACGGCTCAAGGAATTGTATGGCGGTGACAATGTCTTTGATTTCAGTCTTGGTAATCCTGATTTGTCTCCACCACCTCAATTTTATGATACTCTTCGAAGTATTGTTGTTCAAACCGGACAGGGAAGGCACGGCTATATGCCCAATGCAGGCTATCCAGCAGTGCGTCATGCAGTTGCGCAACAAATTTCACAGGAGCAAAACGTTTCGCTAATATCCGATCTTGTGCTGATGACCTGCGGTGCGGCAGGAGGGCTCAACGTTGTCATGAAGTCTTTGCTCGATCCTGGCGATGAAGTCATTCTTCTTGCCCCCTATTTTGTGGAATATAATTTTTATGTCGACAACCATGGCGGGATCCCCAAAGTCGTTCAAACAGGGTCAGATTTTACCTTGGATATCGATGCAATTGAAAAGGGGCTTACGGAGAAGACCAAAGCAATCATAATCAATAGCCCAAATAATCCCAGTGGGCAGATCTATGCAGCTTCATCGCTTAAAGCCCTTGGCGAGCTTCTGGAAGCTGCACAAAATAGATTTCACCACCCTATGTATCTCATCGCTGACGAGCCCTACCGGAAGATAGTATATGATGGCCATGCTGTGCCGAGTGTTTTTAAGGCGTACAGGAATAGTATCATAGTGTCTTCCTACTCAAAAGATCTCTCTCTTGCCGGAGAGCGGATAGGCTACATTGCACTGCATCCTGATATGGAGGACCGTGAACCACTCCAAGGGGCCCTTACCATGGCCAACCGCATCCTTGGCTTTGTCAATGCGCCGGCCTTGATGCAGCGGGTAGTCGGCCATTTACAGGGATTGACCGTAGACCTTGGTGTTTATGCCAGACGGCGTGATCTTTTTTGCACCATCCTTTCCAAAAGCGGCTATGAATTTACTCCGCCGAAAGGGGCCTTTTACATTTTTCCAAAGTCACCAATTATAAACGATGTTGAGTTTGCCGAGATTCTTTCTCAACAGAAAATACTCGCTGTTCCTGGGCAGGGTTTTGGAATGCCCGGATATTTCAGACTGGCTTTCTGTGTGGAAGATCATGTTATTGAACGCTCAGCCACAGGTTTTACAAAGGCTATTGAGCAGGCAATGGACAAAAACCGCCAGAACTCTGAAGAAACATAAGGGAGAACGTTACCTGTTGCCTGGTCCGGCCTTCTCCAAAAAATCCAAGGTTCTTGTTCTTGAACCTTACTATGGTGGTTCCCACCGAGCTTTTCTCAATGATCTTTCAAGATGGCTGCCCATCGAATTGACATTTTTTACCTTGCCTGCCAGAAAATGGAAATGGCGCATGAGGCTTTCCGCCCCGTATTATGCAGAAATTCTAAATTCCTTGGATCCGGATATCCATAGTAGTGCCTTCTCATCAGTGCTCTGTTCAACTTTTGTTGATGTGGCTGCATTAAAAGGGCTTGCTCCGTCGTGGTTTCAAAAACTTCCGGTTCTTACCTATTTTCATGAAAATCAGTTCGCTTATCCTGTGCAAGTAGAGGATGAACGGGATTTTCATTTTTCCCTGACCAATTTTACAACCGCTCTGGCGTCGGATAGATTGGCCTTTAACTCATCATATAATCTGCGCACATTTCTCGAGGGGTGCGAAATGCTTCTAAAGAAATCGCCTGACAGTAAGCATTCCAAGTCTCTTAACCACATTAAGAATAAGTCAAAAGTACTCCCTCCCGGTATCGACTTCAGTAAAATTGATGCAACTTCTAATATGGAAAAAGGAATGAACCCGGTTATCTTATGGAATCATCGCTGGGAGCATGACAAGAATCCTGATCGTTTTTTTGAAACACTCTTTACACTTGCCAGGCAAAAACTCGATTTTGATGTTATTGTTCTTGGGGAGTCATTTGTTAGGAAGCCTGCCATTTTTGCAAAGGCTGAACAAATACTAAAAGAGAGGCTTCTTTATTTCGGATATGC
This sequence comes from uncultured Desulfobulbaceae bacterium, assembly GCA_945787445.1. GTDB lineage: Bacteria > Desulfobacterota > Desulfobulbia > Desulfobulbales > CALZHT01 > CALZHT01. Next base: position 4,388 of record CALZHT010000082.1, on the reverse strand, counting down.
AAAATCACGGCAGGAATATGTACGATGGCTCAAAAAGGCCGATCTGGTCGTGTCAACCGCCACCCATGAGTTTTATGGGATATCGGTTATTGAGGCGGTTCGGGCCGGGTGCCGACCACTATTACCCAACCGGCTTTCCTATCCCGAACTGTTTCCTGAAGAGTATCTCTATGAAGAACACGCGTTTCCTGAGGAGTTGCGAAAAGCTCTTGCCCATGGTCGACTGTCCCCGCAAACCGCTTTCCTTTTGACGGATCGTTTTTCTTGGCAGATCCTCTCAAGTGCGTATACTGATTGGTTTGGAACGGCCGTTGCAGGGAAGTAATTGGTCTTTTTAATTAACCCATTAAACCTTCAGCTATGCTGATGGTCCATGCTTTACTATGCGTTACACTGAAAGATTATGTTCTTTTTCTTTGCTTGCCCGAAAGAAAAAGAACCAAAAAGAAAGGGCAGCCGGAAATTTATCCTCCGCAGGAGGGCTTGGTCCCGCGTTGCGTGACTACCCGAAGTTTATACCCCCTTGCGGGGTGCTCAGACAGTCCTCGCGCTTTATCCGGCCAATCCTGTGCTGCTCGGCTGCGTGAAATGGCAATGGAAAAGGCTTGACTGCCGGTATTGATCACCCTTTTAGGGTCACATTTTATGCCATTCTTCTGGGGGCGTTAACTCTCTCTTTGGGTCTCATACTACCCCTCGGTCTGCTGCGTAATAAAGGAGATGTTTTAAAAAATAATATTTGTATACTGATTGTATGATAGTTTTTGATCTTGCCTGCGAATGCGGCTGCCAATTTGAAGGATGGTTCCAGGGTCATGAAGATTATGAAGAACAGGAAGGCTCAGGCCATTTGATCTGCCCCGCATGCGGCAGTCTGAAAATCAGGAAAATATTGTCACCTGTGGCAGTTCACACGGGTGCATCTTTTTACGACCATGAATCTTTGGAAAATTCTGTTCACGACCCTGAGCTTGTTACGTCGGTTCTCCGAAATTTACAGACATATGTTGAGAAGAATTTTGATGATGTTGGAACGAATTTGGCAAATAAAACTCTCCGCATGCATTACGGAATTGAAGAACCTCGCAACATCCGCGGTGTGGCAACTTCAGAGGAAGAAAAAGTTTTGGAAGGCGAAGGGATCAAGCTTCTCAAGATACCGATGCCCTTGAAGGAAGATGAAAAAGATAAGCTAAATTAACGGCAAGGTTTATTCGTTTTTGCCTTCGTCGATTTCCTTGCTTATTTTTTCGTCGAGAAAAGCGCATTCTTTCGGGGACAGGTCAAACTTGATTTCAGCTTCTTTGATGATATCCGCTCTTTTTTTCTCCGGATTGGCAAGGACACTATCACAAATCCAGCGCACAGCTTTTCTTAAGTTTTCTCCTGACGGCTGCAGATCTTTTGTCGGCCCCATTTTATCTCTCCGCCATTTTTAAAAGAATTAGGAGTATTCGGGTTTTAGAATAATACCTGCCAAAGGTGGCACTGTAACTGTAACATGGTATGGTGCTTCGCCGAATGGCTCATTGTACGGTTTTTTAATTTTGGGATTATACAAATCGCTGCCGCCGAATCTGGCAAGGTCTGACGACAGGATTTCTCGATATTTGACTGGGGCGAGCACGCCAAGTTTGTAGTCATGAAAAGTTTCCGGTGCAAAGTTTAAAAGACAGATGAGATGATCCTTTGGATCCTTTGCTATCCTGGCATAAGCAATGATACTATGGTCAACATCCTTGAAGTCCAGCCACTTGAATCCTTCATGGGAAAAATCATTCTCCCACAGAGCTGGATTCTCTTTGTAGAGAGTATTGAGTTCTTTGACATATCCCTGTAATTTTTTGTGGGGTTCGTACTCTTCCACAAGGTGCCAATCAAGGCTTACTTTGCAGAACCATTCTGAATATTGTCCGAACTCTCCTCCCATGAACAGCATTTTTTTCCCGGGGTGGGTCCAGAGGTAAAAGAAAAGCAGCCTTAAATTTGCAAATTGTTGCCAGTGGTCACCAGGCATTTTGGAAAGCAGTGATTTTTTACCATGGACAACTTCATCGTGGGAAAGCGGCAGAATAAAATTTTCTGAAAACGCATAGAGCAACGAAAATGTAAGCGAGTTGTGGTGATATTTACGGTAAATTGGATCTCTGCTGAAGTAGTAAAGGGTATCATTCATCCAGCCCATGTTCCATTTGAAGCCGAAACCAAGCCCCCCATGGTCCGCTGCTTTGGAAACGCCGTAAAAACTGGTAGATTCTTCGGCAATCATCAAAATGCCGGGATATTTATCATATATTATGCTGTTAAGGTGTCTGAGGAATTCTATGGCTTCAATGTTTTCCTTGCCTCCACAGCGGTTAGGAATCCACTGTCCTTCTTCTCTCCCATAATCCAGGTAGAGCATTGATGCCACCGCGTCGACCCGCATGCCATCCACATGATATTTGTCAAACCAGAAAAATGCGTTGGCGATAAGAAAATTGATAACTTCTTCCCGGTTATAGTTAAAAATATACGTTCCCCATTCCGGATGAGCTCCCTGACGGGGGTCTTCGTGCTCGTAGAGAGCGGTGCCATCAAATCTGCCCAGGGCATGACCGTCGGTGGGGAAGTGTGACGGCACCCAATCGAGTATCACCCCGATCCCATTTTGGTGGCAGCGATCAACAAATTGCATGAATTCCTGCGGAGTCCCGTAACGACTGCTCATTGCGTAATAACCAGTCACCTGATACCCCCATGATTCATCAAAGGGATGTTCCATAACCGGCATGAGTTCGATGTGGGTGAATCCCATGTCTTTGACATAGGGTATGAGGGAATCGGCAAGTTCAGGCATACTGAGGAATCGCGAAGGATCCGAGGGATCTTTTTGCCATGACCCTAAGTGCACTTCATATATGGACATGGGTTTATCGTATGGCGATATCTGGTCTCTCCTTTTCAGCCATTCATGATCTTGCCAGGTATACCCTTCAAGCCCCCAGACAACGGAGGCACTTTTAGGCCGGAGTTCCGAATAAAATTGGAATGGATCTGCTTTTTCAAGGATGCGCATATCTTGGGTGCGGATTTCGTATTTATAGATTTCACCATTTTCGATTCCCGGGATAAAAAGTTCCCATATTCCTGATTTTTCAAGGATACGCATTTGATGGACCCGGCCATCCCAAAAATTAAAGTCTCCGATTACACTGACCCGGCGGGCATTGGGAGCCCAAACACGGAACATGGTCCCGGTGACTCCGTCTATTGTTGCAGGATGAGCGCCAAGTTTATCAAATATAGTATAATGGGTTCCTTTATTAAAAAGGTGTATGTCATATTCGGTGAGCTGCGGATAGAAACGATAGGGGTCCTTTACGGTTCGCTGGGTATTGTCATAAAAGTTCAATTCATAAGAATAATCGAAAGGTTCCGAATAATCAGGAATAGTCACCTCAAATAACCCTACATCCTTGACCTTATTCATTACTATTCTGTCATCTTTTGTCACAAGATGAACAGATCGGGCATGTGGCTGAAAGGTGCGGATGAGGGCGGTGGGAGGTTTATTATTGATAATATGCAGCCCGAGCACGATGAAGGGATCATGGTGGTCGGAATGGATGACTCTTTCCAGTTCTTTTTCGACATCGATAATCACGTCTGTTCGCCTTTCAGTAGTATTTTAAGAGAGATAACTTGCTGACTGATGGTTCATAGTAATATTAGTTTATCGCAATTAGCAAAAGAATTATTTTTTTTACCTTCATTTAATTCGTCGCTTTTGACGGATTGTTTTATGTTGTTAGAGTATAATAGGGTAAATAAAAAAGAAACCAACTGAACGAAATAATCCTTAGCGCAAAATTTTGTTAGGTTTGCGTGCTAATGTGAGGGAGGCAAGAAAAAATGCAAACCCTTCAAGATCATTTTTTAATTGCTACACCGAAGATGCCTGATCCCAGGTTTCAAGAACAGCTTATTTATATTTGCGCTCATTCCCCGGAAGAGGGGGCAATGGGTCTTGTGGTGAATAAACCCATTGATGAAATTACTCTTGAGGACATTTTTCGGAATTCAAATATTGCACTTCCGACAGAACCTTTACCCCCAGTGTATTTGGGAGGACCGGTGGAAATGGAGGCGGGATTTTTCCTTTTTTCATCAGAGTATCATCCCCAACAACATATTGATATAAGCCCTCTGGTGCGGCTATCAAGGGATCCGGAAATTTTGCATTCCATTTCTTCGGGCCAAGGGCCGAAAGATTTTATTTTCCTGTTGGGATATGCCGGTTGGGCTCCTGGACAGCTTGAGAATGAATTACGCGTTGATGGCTGGCTGACATTACCGGCTTCTTATGAAGATATTTTTCATACCTCTGATGACCTTAAATGGAAAAA
>CALZHT010000081.1 GCA_945787445.1 uncultured Desulfobulbaceae bacterium | reverse complement strand
TTTTTTGTCCGTTTTTCCGGTTGTCCGGACAAAAAATCTAAAAAATCGGAAAAAATTCATAGCTTCCTGAAGGAGTATATTTTTAACTTTATAATTTTATTACAAATTTTAATTTATAAGTTTAGGGCATGATATTTGCTATATAATTAGCATATAATTTTGGGAAAACTAGGTGTTAGTCAGCATGTTTTGACTGGCGATATATGGTATAATTACTATTACATTGGTTCCAATAGGACTTGGGGGAGGATTGCAGCCATGAAGATAAAACAAACCATGAACAAGTTGCTGTATTATTTTGCTATTTGTTGCACCACGGTTATTGCCACCGGCGCCTTGGTATCAGTAGCTGCATTTTGCTATCTCAACACGCAAAATAAGTTTTCATTGATAGACTCGTTGACCTATGAAACCAATGAAAAAAGCAAGGTGATCGAATCGCTTGAAGCCCAGGTCGGTGTTCTGCAGGAGGAATTAGATTACACCAAGAGTTATCTGCTCTCCATTCCAGTAAAGGTGACGGCCTACAACCCTACGAAAGAACAATGTGATGCTGATCCTTTTATTACAGCAAGCCTCACCCGGGTGGAAGACGGGATTATCGCCTTGTCGCGTGACCTGGAGCAGACCCTCCATCTCAAGTTCGGGGATCTTGTCACCCTTAAGACTCCTGAAGGTGGGACATTAGGAACTTTTCGATTTCAGGATCGCATGAATAAACGCTGGCAAAGGCGGGTTGATATATTCATGTGGGAAAAATCAGAGGCAGTCAAATTTGGCATCAAGACTGCCCATATGTATATTCAGCGGGTAAGCTCGGAAACCAAAAAGAAAGCCGATTCGGATATGCCTCAGGTTTGATCTAAATCAACCTCAGGTCATACGGGGTTAATTATCTCAGGGGCAATTGTGAGGCAGTAGGCAGTAAATTTTTATAAGTCATCGGTTTTTATACCATTCCACCATTTCCTGAATACCTTGTTCGATTGAATACGGAGGCTCCCAGTCCAGGGCTCGTTTGACGTGCGCATTGTCAATGGCAAGCGAGCCGGTAAGGCGATTGAGAGCTGGGAGTATGCTCCTCTTGCCCAGCATCCCTGCAAGGTAACCGCCACACTTCAGCAGAAAAACCGGCACAGGTACTAGCGTCGTTCTTTTGTCCATCGCCTTTGCAATCAAACGGATAAGTTCCGGGGTGGAAAGGTCCTGGCCGTCACTGACCAGCATGATTTCCCGGCCTGCCCTGGGGTGGGTGAGGGCAGTTATCAGGACATCCACCAGATTGTTTACGAAGAGCAGGCTTCGCTTATTTTTTACCAACCCCAAGGGGAGAGGAAAGCCTTTATTCACAAGGTCCAGTAATTTCAACATATTTGCTCTTACAGTGGGGCCATATACCAGGGGTAGGCGGAAAATCACCCACTCCATTCCCGATCCAACCGCAGCCTTGGCTATCTCTTTTTCCGCCTCCAGCTTGCTGCGGCCGTAAGCATCCACCGGATGAAAGCCTGAGCGTTCTGAAAGTGGTTCTGTGGCGGGACTTGAGTCTGCCATTGCCTTAATAGTGCTGACAAAGATGAACCGCTTGATTCCATATTGTACTGCACCTTCCGCCAGCTTTTTGGTGCCCAGGGCATTGATTTGAAAATATTCTTCTTCGCTTCCCTGCGACTTTTCCTTGATATCGTGCACTTTTCCGGCCAGGTGGATGACATGGTCGACGCCCGCGAGGACCTCCTGCCAGTCTGTTTGCGGCCCGATTGTATCGATTGGCCATGCCTCGACATCATCAACAAGCCCTTCGGTACTGCGGACCGTGCCGCGCACCTCCCAGCCTCCAGCCAGCAAAGCTTTGCATAAAGGCTTCCCAACAAATCCGTTTGCATCGGTAATGAGCACTTTTGGCATTCTTCTTAAACCTTTATTCAGAGCAACAGCCGTTTATCAGAACATTCTTTCTTCTGCCCTCTGATTTCTGATCCCTGACACATATTTCCAGGAATGTATATCCTTCCTCAGCAGACTCAGGCCGTATTTTCTAAGAAGGTTCATGGCTTCTTTTGCCGAGATTTGCGAAAAATTAAGGCGGTCCAGCTTGGCTTGCGGCAGTTCCTGGGCCTTGCGCAAAATTTTGGCAGTGTTGATGGACAGGGGTACGTCTAAGGATGAGTCTTCGTTGTTGCAACGGGAACAAAGAATACCGTTCCGGTTCGGTTTAAATCGGTATGGAGTACCCTGTGGATCAACCCGGTTGCATTCCATGCAGGCTGAAAGTTGGGGTCTGAATCCTAAAAAATCGAACATTTTAATATGAAAGAGGATAAGGATTTTCGTGCAAGGCTGCCCTTTGTTCAAATTTTTAAGGGCCCAGATCAGGAGGGAGAAGAGATTTTCATCGCTGTCGCCCTCCATGGCCCAGTTATTGATAAGTTCGCATAGAAGATGGCCGGTGACGTACATCTCATATTCTTTTCGCAAGGCTGAAAAGGAATCGACCAACTCAGCTTGATCAATACGGACAAGACTGGTGCGGCCTGTTGCGTTATACGTCACATTGAGCAGGGAAAAGAGTTCGAGCTTGTTGAGAAAACGTTTTTTGCTGCGTTTGGCGCCTTTGGCAATGCCGCTGACTTTACCGCTTTCAACACCGTAAAAAGTCACGATCTTGTCGGATTCACCATAATCCCTGACATTGATAACTACTGCAGGAGTTTTACGAGTCGGCATGGCTTGGATCAATCAGTGAAATGGTCTAGATGGTCAGGGATAATAATCCGCATCGGCATATTCGAGCCGCTGATGGGAAGCACCCTGTTATTGACTATAATCTTGATTCCTTGGGGATTATCAACATGCAGTTCTATCTTATTCTGAGCCTTCCAGATACGTTGCTCACCAGGTAGAAATACAAATTTCCTCAGGTTGCGGCCATCAATGGCAATGGTCATAATAACCTTCTTGGAAGCAATAATTTTAAGGAGATAGTTGATAGATGGCGGTATGGGTTGAACCTCTTCATGGTGTTGTGCTGAATCGCTTGATTCTTCTGGAGGTTCGGTCTGGATTGCTGCCCCGGCCTCCATAGGGTAGGCAGGGACGTCAGCTTGGGCAGTGGATAGAGAAGATTCGGGTTTTTCTATCGGTTCCGGGAGTTGGGAGGGAATGCTCGTTTCTTGGATTTCTTCTGCAGGCAGGACCTCAGCTTTTGGACCTGGTGAAATCGGCGTGGGTGGTGTTTTTGGGAGAGGATCAATTTCTGGGTGTGCTTCCGTCTTTGCTTCCAAAACAGCTGGTTTTGAGCCATCATCCGTGATGACCGGGGATTCCGATATTATTGCCGGCTTGGGCGGCTCTCTCTCGGGTGGCATATCAGGAACAATCTTTTTTTGCGCAGCAGAATCGGTTGGTTCTTCTACAAGAGATTCGATTTGGTTTTTTCCAAGCAAGGCTGGTTTTTCAGATATTGCGGCTTCTGCTGCCGTGGATGGAGCCGGTAGGGAATCCGGAGTTGTTTTTTTTGAAAGGTCCTGTGAGTCCTGGGATTCAGGCGGCAATGGATTGATAAAGGTCCGGTAGGTTTGGTTTGCAAGAATACCGATAAGAACAACAAGAATGATAGATAAAATCATTCTGCTGGTAATTGAAATGGGGGCTACGGCTAACGCTTCGCCCGTTAATACTTTTTTGCCGTTGGCGGATTCGTGTATAAGCTTTTTACTTGTTTGGTTTTCATAAGGAAGGGTTAGATTTTCAATAAAGACCGAATCAAGATTGATGCATTCCGCATAAATTCTGATAAAACCCTTTGCAAATGCAGGAGGTGGCAGTCTCCTTGGGTTGCCGCTTTCAATGGCTTCGATAACGGACGCACTGAGACGCGTATCCATGGCAACTTCTTCAATGGATTTCCCAAGCGAGAGACGTTTGGCGTGAAGCTCCCTGCCGATGGTCTCAATGGTTACCCTTTGATCGGCCGCACCTGTTTCTCTTGGTGCGCTGGGTTCGTTTTTGGTCATTTTTTCAATAGGCATAGAGCATTAATGAATCCGTAAGCTGTTTATTTAAAGCATAGTTTTAATATAAGCCCTATCTTTAAGATCTTGCATCCATTTTTCGTATTGCTTTTCAATTTCTTGCTTGAAGAGGGACTCCTCAATATCCTGTTTAACCGATTCCAAGGGCGGACCCAGGATTTCCGTGCCCTTGCGGTAGGAGAGAAGTTTGAAAAACTGATACCCGGAAGGTGTTTCTACTATGGGGCTGACCTCTCCTGGTTTGAGAGCGAGAATAGTATCGCGCATGTATGAGGCCAGTTCGTTTTCAGAAAAAGCGCCTATGTCGCCGCCGTCCCTTGCGGAGGGGAGGTCAGAGTGCAGCTTGGCAAGCTCCTTGAAATCTTTGCCGTTCATAATAGCCAGATTTCTTGCTTCAGCGGCCTTGAGCGCTGCCTCTTGTTTTGTTTTATTGTTAGCACCAACCCAGCTGAAACCCATTTGCAGGATATGATAGCCCTGAGGGATATTCGCAAGGTATTTTTTTTCGTAATATTCCTGGGTCATGGTTTCAGTAAGAACCAGCTTTGAGCGGATTTCAAAGTTCACCAGCCTTGACCTGAGAATTGAATCGCCCAGCGATGCCCGATAATGCTCTTCATCAAGACCGGTCTTAGACAATTCTTCCTGGAATTGCTCCAGGGTGGTGTTGTTGAGTTCGAGGATTTTTTTGAGTTCAGTATCAATTTCTGCAGGTTTGACGGAAATTCTCCGCTCGGCCGCTCTTTGCCTGATTAATCGTTTTTCAATGAGGACAGCAAGAATTTTTTTCCGAGCATCATCGAGAATCTTCTTTTTTTCATGAGCCGGCGCCTCTTTTTTAATTTTTTCAAATATGCTCTTGCCTTCGTCATGGAGATCGGAAAGGGTAATAATATCGTCATTGATCACCGCCACAACCCGATCAACAAGTTCCGCCTGCAGAGGGCCGGGGTGCAGCAGGAAAAGGGCAATAAGGGCTGATAAAAATAATTTCATGGCTGCGAAAGTATAATCCTTTAAAAATATCATTTCTTTCTGCATATTCGTCCAAAATTCTTTTAACATTGTAGATTAATCGAACAATTAAATCTAATCAAAGCAAATTTTTATTCCAGGAAAAACTGCATGGCAAAATCGTTGTTTTTACGTTCAGGTGATTTGATGCATTACGTCGTAGACCACGTTGAATGTTGATTGGGGTGTGGTATTCTTATTCTGGACTATAAGTTTTGAGTCCGGTGTGAAGCGGATGTTGGGAGACTTCTTAACGAGTGCAAGGATTTTTTCCGGGCCCACAGAGGTTTTTTCATGAAAAGTGAAAACCAGGGTTGTGGGCCCCTGCTCCAGTTTGACAATTTTCAAATCTTTCAGGGCTATTTTCAGTTCAACAACCTGGAACAGGTTCAGGGTCTCATGGGGGGGCGGTCCATAGCGGTCTTTCATTTCATCCTGGAGATCAAGCAGTTCCTCGCTTGAGTTTATGCTGGTTATCCTCCGATAGGCAATATAGCGCTGGTCCGTATGGGAAATATAATGCTCAGGGATATAGGCCGAGATGTTGAGGTTGATTTCCGGTTCAATATCTTCAGCCTCGCCAATGGATTCGATCCCTGCAGCTGCTTTGCGTTTGAGGTCCTCAACGGTCTTCTGCAGCAGGTCGAGGTAGAGGTCATATCCCACCGCAGCAATGTTGCCGCTTTGTGATTCACCCAGGATATTGCCACCGCCACGGATTTGCAGGTCACTCATGGCCAGCTTAAAGCCGCCTCCGAGTTCATTATAATCGAGCAACGCTCGAAGCCGCTGTTGGGCGTCACGTGACATGCCGTCCAGCGAAGGGACCAGTAGATAGGCATAGGCCTGTTCACTACTTCTCCCCACCCTGCCGCGCAGTTGGTAGATCTCTGCCAGTCCTAGTCTGTCCGCCCTCGTTATAACAATGGTATTTGCATTGGGAATATCAAGCCCTGATTCAATAATGGTTGTGCAGACCAGGACATCGATTTCCTTGTTGACAAAACGCACCATGATTTCCTCAAGATCCTTGCCGGGCATCTGCCCGTGGGCCACTGAAATCTTGGCCTCTGGGACAAGCCTTTGTACATTGGCGGCCATTTCGTGGATAGACCGTACCCGGTTGTGAACAAGAAAAATTTGGCCGCCCCGCTGAAGCTCTCGGACAACCGCTTCTTTGATGACTAGATCATCGTGCCGGGCCACAAAGGTTTTGATAGAGCGTCTATGCTCGGGTGGCGAACTTATCACCGACAAATCTCGTATCCCCAGAAGGGAGAGTTGTAAGGTCCGGGGAATGGGGGTGGCGGTCAGGGTGAGTACGTCGACTTGGGAACGGAGTTTTTTAAGTTTTTCTTTATGGGTAACACCGAAACGATGTTCCTCGTCAATAACGAGTAATCCCAGCTTTTTGAAAATTACGTCCTTGGAGAGGAGCCGGTGGGTGCCAATAATAATATCCACTTTGCCGGTTGCCAGGTCTTTGAGGATCTGTCGCTGTTCACTTTGTGACCGGAATCTGTTGAGGCTTTTTATTGTAACGGGCAAACCCTGGAGACGTTCTTTAAAGGTAGCGGCGTGTTGTTCGGCAAGAACAGTAGTAGGAACAAGAACAGCAACCTGATAACTGTCTTCTATGACTTTAAAGGCGGCCCGCAGGGCTACTTCGGTTTTACCAAAACCCACATCACCGCAAATCAGCCTGTCCATAGGCTTTTCCGAGGTGAGGTCTGATACGACTTCATTTATTGCCTTAATCTGGCCTGGTGTTTCGTCAAAAGGGAAGGACTCCTCAAGCTCATGGTATAACTCGTCCGGCACGGAGAAATTCGTCCCTTGGGCCAACTCCCTTTTGGCATAGAGATTGAGTAGATCAAAAGCCACCTTCCATACGGCTTTGGTTACTTTGTTCTTCGTGTTGGCCCACGTTTTACTGCCCAGTCTGTCAAGTTTGGGTTTACGGTCGGAAATTCCCTTATATTTAGAGATTGTATTGATTCTATCTACCGGAACATAAAGCTTATCGGCCTCCAGGTATTCTATTTTTAAGAAATCATTGGAAATTCCACCTATTTCCATATGGACCAGACCCTGATATGTGCCAAGACCGTGATCGTGATGAACTGTTATGTCACCAAGATTGAGTTCTTCGAAGCTAGCCAAGCCTTCCCGGTCTCTTTTTCTGGTTTTTCTGACCTTTTTAAGCCTTTTCTCGCCAAAAAGTTCACTTTCTGAGAGAATATGGAGTTTTTCGCTTGGCAGATCAAAGCCTTCCGAAACAGGATGGGTGTATAAAACCACCTCTTTCTGGTCAGCTGGAGTTTTGAGAGGAGGTTCCTGGATGACAATGGGAAGGTTGTGCTGGTTCAGAAGGTCTGCAAGGTTGCCGGCATGGCGTCCGGAACGGCAGGAAAAAAATACATACTCCCCATGATCAAGCCATTTTTCGATGATCCGGACAAGGGGGGTGAGCATGCCCTGTCTTTTTCGTTCAAGTTCCAAACCCTGTTTCAACAATTTATGGTTGCCGCCACGTATCGTCAAAGAAAGAAGCCCATGTGCTGCTGTGCTGGGTGATACATTTTTATTCGAGTCCTGATCCGCATACATGATGGATTCTGAAAAATCATTCACTCTGATGAGCTGCAAGGAAGCCAGTTTATCATAAAGTTCATCCTCGCTCAAAAAAAGAGATTCAGGCGGTAAAGCCGGCTTTGCCATGTCCAAGGCTTCTTGATGGTTAGCTGTAATCCGCTCCCAGGTGAGTTGGCTGGATCGTTTTATCTCTTGGGAATCAACCAGAAAAGCCGTGGTGTTTGGCGCCAGATAATCGAGCACGGTGGAAGGATTTTTATATATGATAGGCAGCAAAAATTCGATGCCGGAAAAGCGGCTTTGGTTCTCAATTCTCGCAAGGATCGTGTTCGTTTCTGTCCTGTCCCACGCGAACTTACTGGCATTTTTTCGAAATTTTGCCAGAATTTCTGCAAAATCCGAAGACAGCAGGGAAGGGAACAGAATGTCACATGCGGGTAGGATGACGGCTTCTCCCATGTCTGCCACCGACCGTTGTGATATGGGATCGAAATGACGGATCGATTCAACCGTATCACCGAAAAAGTCGAGTCGCAATGGATGGTCGAAACCCGGAGAAAAGATATCCAGGATTCCTCCCCGTACACTGAACTCACCCGTATTTTGTACCAAAGAAACAGAGGTGTATCCTGCAGCAACAAGGCGATTCACCAGCTCTTTCTGGTCAGTATCTTCGTTTTGTATTACCAGTTCCGCCTTGCTTGTCAGGGGATCCTTTGGAAGTGTGCGGCGCAACACCGCTTCCACCGGTGCCACCAGAATAAAAGGGGTGTCACAAGTCACCACCTGATAGAGGGTTGATACCCTGGTAGCCACAGTAGCCGGATCAGGTGAAAGGGGTGTATACGGTGGAATATCATAGGCTGGAAAGAGAAAAACCGGCAGGTCTGTAAAGAGTCCCAAATCCTGTTCAAGATAGGCGGCCTGCTGCTCCGTTGCAGTGATGCAGAATATCGGGCCCCGACCGGAAGCTGCTGTCCGAGCGATCACCAGGGCTACGGAGCTTCCCCGTAAGCCGCTCAGTGACACAGAAGGGGTGGTCTCATGGGTGAGGGTGTTCAGGAACTCATGTATGCTTTGCGCTGAATCCTTCACTTTTATTTAAAAAGCACCTCCTATACTGAAATCAAAGTTGCTTGGGTCTTCGTCCTCTTCACGGTCAAGATTGTACCCCCATTCCAGGCGAAGAGGGCCAATGGGGGAAAGCCAGCGGAATCCGGCCCCCACACTTCTTTTGTTGTCATACATATCCCATGCTTCGCCTGCTGCATAGACGTTTCCGACGTCAAAGAAGAGCACGCCCCGTAGTCCCATATCCTTTTTGATTGGAAAAATGTACTCTATATTCGCATACCACATCTTTTCGCCGCCGATCCTTTCTCCTGTTACTGGATCCTTTGGACTGATCGTGCCAAACTCATACCCACGGATGGTTCTCAAGCCGCCCAGGAAGAATTTTTCAAAGATGGGCAGTCGTCCGTCCCGGTTTTCCATGACGTACCCAGCGGCGATCTTGGGATGAAAGACGGTATCCCAGAACAACGGGAAAAACCAGCTGGTTGAGCCTTCAATCTTGGTATATCCGCTGTCGCCACCCAGGGGGCCGCCAGCATACTCGAGGTTTATTGAATTGACCGAACCTTCTGATGCAGCGTAGCGGCGATCCCGAGTATCTCGGGACAGGCCGAGGGTGACCGAGCTTGTATAGTTTATATCCTCGGAATCCTGGATGGCGAAGGAGGCGTTTTCAGCTACATCTTCAAGGATGGTATGATCATAGCCGTAACTCCAGAACAGCTTCCATTTTTCCCAGATGGGATACCCGAACCGAAATTTGAAACCTTCCGAGTCTCTCGTGTAGTCTGTATAGTTTCGCTCCTGGTTGTAGAGGTCTATGCCGGCCAGCAGCTTGGAGTCATTGAGATAGGGGTCGGTGAAGTTGAGGTTGAAGCGGGTGGTATTGGCACTCAAGTCGGCCGAGAAAGAGAGTTTCTGGCCCCGGCCGAACAGATTGTCTTTGGTGACCTGGGCGTTGAACATGAGCTGATCCACTGAACTGTATCCCGCTCCGATGCTGAAAGTACCGGTTCGTTTTTCTTTGACCTCCACATTTATGTCCATGAGGTTTTCACCCAACGCGGGTTCGGGAATGACATTTACTTCTTCGAAATATTCCAAACGGTTAAGTCTCTGGACGCTCTTCCTAAGGGAACTTGTTTTGAAAAGACCACCCTCATCAAGGGCGATCTCACGTCGGATGACCTTGTCCCGGGTTGTGGTATTGCCCTTGATAAGTATCCTGTTGACATGGACCAGCGAGCCTTTATCGATCCTAAAATCCAGGTTTACCTTGAGATTTTCCGTGTCGGTTTTAGTGAGTGGCATGATATCCGCAAATGCGTATCCATCCTCAGCATAATGGTCGCTGAGAGTCAGCATGTCTTGGCGCAGGACATCACGGCTGAAATATTGTTTTTCTTCGGTTATCTGTAAAAGTTTGACAAGCTCCTCTTTAGGATCAATCAGGTCGCCGGTAATATCAACTTCCCCCACCGTATACCGTTCGCCTTCCTTGATATTAAAGGTAATATACAACCATTTCCCTTCCTGGACGATCTCAGGTTTGCCCACCGTGGCATCGATAAAGCCTTCATTATGATAAAAGGCGGCGATCCGATCAGCATCCTGATCCAAAAGGTCCTGTTTGAGCCGACCGGAATCGGTCAACCAAGAAAAAAATCCTTTTTCAGTGGTACTGACAAATTTTTTCAGCTTACGCCTTTTAAAGGAATTGTTGCCGCTAAATTTAATTTTTTTGATAAAAATCTTTTTGCCTTCATCAATTATAAATTTGACCTGCACAATGTCCTTTTTCTTACCTTGGAAGGTTATGTCCGGTGTCACCTGCGCGTTGTAAAATCCTTTTTCCTTATATAATTTACGAATATTGGCGGCCGATGTCTTAACTTCTTTGGTATTAAGAATTGAACTCTGCCGCACTGTTATAACTTCTTTAATCTCATCTTCTTTCAGTTTATCCAAACCGCTAAATAGTATCTTGCCGACTACAGCCTTTTCCTTCACTTCAAAAACAACTTCTTTGCCCTTGTCCGTATCACTGGTCTTGATTTGTACGTCATCGAAATAGCCCATTTGGAAAATGTTTTTCAAGTCCTGGCGGAGAGCTGCTTTGTTGTATTTATCGTCAGCCTTGCTCTTAATATTTCTCATGATGGCACCGGTATCTATCCGCTTATTTCCTGTAATAGATATCTTGGCGATGTTGTATTTACGATGGGTGAAACGTTTGATGTCATCGACTATTTTTTCAATTATCTGAGGGAGGTTGTCAGTAGATTCGGCATGGCGAAAGAAGTAAACCGGGGATATTATCCGTTTCTGACCACCTATATCACCAAAGGGTTTTTCTGCAGGCAGTACCTTCCCTAAGGCAAAGCTGTCGAGCAGATCAAAAACCGAAATGTCAATACTGATAGTTCCCCCTACCTTGGAAAGACTACCACAGGCCACATAATCCACCCCTGCCGTGGTTGCAATTTTTTCAATTTCGTCCAGAGCAGGAGGCCAGGTTCCGTGATAATTAAGTTTAGCAACAGCCGAGCTTCTTGCCATAAAGATAAGTTCATCTTGGCGTGAAAGGCTGTCCGAAATAGCTTTGTCAACCGCTTCCGCAAGGGTCTCAATTTCGGTTTCAGCATGGATCTTAAGCGGTAAAAAGAGGGTTTTGGTTGTGGTGGCGGACCAGCAAAAAGGGGCGGAGGCGATGACTATCGTAAACAGAGTCCATGCAATAAGGAAAATTTGTGCATATTTTTTTCTGAACCCGGAAGTGCGGTTATGATGATGAACCACTGCTTTGTTCTGATTCATTAGGAATTTTAAAGGATTATTGTCCTTGGTGCATTACAGAAAAAATATAAAGTTCTGAATGGTAATTGTTTGCGGCTGATATGTTCTGCATATGGTGAATTTTTGCAATATTTTTTTCGGATAGGAGTGCACGATCATTCGTTGAAATGACCATCTCGTAAAGTCAGACAGCGGTCCATGCGCTTGGCGAGTTCGTAGTTGTGGGTAACCATTACGGTTGAAAGTGAGTATGATTCATTCAATTCCATAATAAGATCAAATACCTTCATGCCGGTTTTGGGATCAAGGTTGCCCGTTGGTTCATCGGCGAGCAACAGGACCGGTTTCATAATGACTGCTCTGGCCAAAGCAACCCGTTGCTGTTCCCCGCCGGATAGTTCTCCAACCTTGTGTGCGGTTCGGTCGGATAGTCCTACCTTGCTTAAAATTTCACGCGATTCAGGGACAAGCTCTATTTTGTCTTTCCCGGCAATCAATCCTGGCATCATCACATTTTCAAGGGCGGTAAATTCCGGCAGCAGGTGATGAAACTGAAAAACAAAGCCGATGGTCTTGTTGCGGAAAAGCGATAACTCATCGTCGTTTTTTACAAAAATATCCTCATCATTGTACAGCAGGGAGCCGCTGGAAGGCCTGTCCAGGGTGCCGAGGATATGGAGCAAAGTGGTCTTGCCCGTGCCTGATGATCCCACAATGGCAATCATCTCCCCCTTTTCAATCTGCAGGTCAATACCCTTCAAGACCTCGAGATGATGCGTGGTGTTATAAATTTTTGTGATGCCCTTGGCATGAAACTGGGTCATCGCATGTTGCTCCGGAGTGAAAGGTTATCGGCGATATGGCTATTCATATCGCAAGGCCACGGCAGGATCCACCCGCGAGGCCTGCCAGGAAGGATAGATGGTTGCTAAAAACGTTATGAGAATTGCTGAAACAGCGATAATGGTCACGTCGAGAGGAAGAACCTTTACCGGCAATGTTGAAAGGGGATAGACATCAGGGAGCCTGATGAACTGATAACGGCTGAGAAGCTCGCATGCCGACAGCCCTCCGACTATGCCCAGCAGCGTTCCGGTAATGCCGATGATAAGGCCTTCATAAATAAATATGCGCATAATATTACCGGCTGTTGCGCCCATTGATTTCAAGATGGCAATGTCCTTGTTTTTTTCCATGACCACCATGATCAGCATGCTGACAATGTTAAAGGCCGCCACCAGCACCACCAGGGTGACGATGACGAAGAGGGCGGTTTTCTCTAGCTGCAGCGCGGAAAAGAGGTTTTTGTTCATCCGCATCCAGTCCTTGGCCACATAGGTAATGCCGATTTCTTTCTCAATGGCTTTTGCAATGCTATGCGCCTGGAAAATGTCGTGCACCTTAACTTCAATGCCGTGAACCGTATTTTCCAGATCCAGAAATTTTTGGGCAGTGGGTATGGAGACATAAGACAGGGCTGAATCGTATTCATACATACCGGTTTCAAAGATGCCGATCACCCTGCAGGCCATCATTTTGGGTATTACCCCCATGGGAGTAAGGGGGCCGGCGGGAGAAATAAGACGAACCCTGTCATCCATGGCCACATGAAGCTGTTTAGCGAGTTCGCTGCCCAAAAGAATGCCGGGAACCCTCTGGGTGTCAGCCGCAGATATCAGGCCGGCAAGAGATCCTTCGGTGATATGCTGTTCAATGTTCAAAACCGCCCCGGCCGTTTGTGGATCAATGCCGCGTAGCACGGCGCCGGTACCGCCTGCACCGCTGCTGATCATAGTTTGTGAGTAAACATAGGGGGTGGTTGCCGTAACATGGGGTATTTTTGCGACCTTTGAACCGAGAGCGCTATAATTCCGCATGACACCGCCGATTCTTTGAATGACGATATGGGAATTGATACCAAGAATCTTGGCCCGGAAACTATCGGTAAATCCGGTCATGGTTCCGAGTACGATTATGAGAGCCATGACCCCAACCATGACTCCGGCCATGGAGATTAGCGAAATGAGCGAAATAAAACGCTGTTTTTGTTTGGCCTTGAAATATCGGAGGCAGATAAACCATTCAAACCGCACGGTGTTCCTCACAACTTCTTTTCGGGTCTTAGGTGCGGAAAGAGAATAACGTCGCGGATGGAGGGAGAATCTGTCAACAACATAACGATCCGGTCAATGCCGATTCCTTCTCCTGCAGCAGGGGGCATACCGTATTCCAGGGCCCGTAGAAAATCCGTGTCAAGTTCTGGAAAGATTTCTTCGTCATCGCCTCTTTCGGCAATTTGTTTTTCAAGCCGGAGCCGTTGGTCTATGGGGTCGTTGAGTTCACTAAAGGCATTCGCTATTTCCCTGCCGGTGATGAAAAGTTCGAAACGGTCTGTCACTTCAGGATTCTTTCCATTTCGGCGGGCAAGGGGCGAAACTTCAGTGGGATAGGCTGTGATAAAAGTCGGATGAATAAGTTTTTCTTCAACCAGCAGCTCAAATAATTCCGTCTTGGCTTTCCCGGGCCCGGCATTTTGCGGGAGTTCTATGTCATGGTCATGTGCCAGTTTTTTTACTTTTTCAGGATCCGACAATAATCCCGGATCGATCCCTGCCACTTCTATGAGCGCCTCTTCAAGGGTGTAACGCTGCCAGGGAGGAGCCAGGTTCACTTCCTGGCCTTGGTAGGAGACCGTCATTGATCCGGTAACTTCAGTGGCAACCCAGGGAAGCATTTCCTCGGTAAGGTCCATGAGGTCGTCATAGGTGGCATAGGCCTGATAAAATTCAAGCATGGTGAATTCGGGATTGTGACGGGTTGAAAGCCCCTCGTTTCTGAAGTTACGGTTGATTTCAAAAACCTTTTCGAAACCGCCCACCATAAGCCGTTTAAGATACAGCTCAGGTGCGATCCGCAGGTAAAGATCCATATTGAGGGCGTTATGATGGGTCTTAAACGGTTTGGCGGTGGCGCCTCCGGCAATGGGTTGCATCATGGGCGTTTCAACTTCCATAAAACCCCGGTTGGCAAGAAACTCTCTGATAAGACGGATAATATCTACACGTTTTCTGAACGTTTCCCGGGCCTCAGGATTGACGATCAGGTCCACATAGCGCTGCCGGTAACGGGTTTCCACATCTGTAAGGCCATGGAATTTTTCCGGCAAAGGACGCAGGGATTTGGTGATCGGCTTGACTGTTCCGGCAAGGATTGTCAGTTCTCCTGTTTTGGTTTTGAAAAGGTTACCCTTAAATCCGACAATATCACCGATATCAAGCTTTTTGAAAATAGAGTAGGCTTCAGAGCCAACATTGTCTCTTTTAACATACACCTGCATGCGTCCGGTTTCGTCTTGAATATGCAGAAATGAAGCCTTGCCGAACTTGCGTAATGCCATGATTCTTCCGGCCACACCATAACGTTGTTCGCTGTTCGGTTCGGTATCGGGTATGACCTCATCCTGGTGTGATATGATTTCGGCAATACTATGGGTCGGTTTGAAATCATTGGCATACAGAGCAACGCCCATTTGGGACAGTTCTTCCGCTTTTTGTCTTCGTTGCAGGAGAATTTGATTTGTTTCATCCATCGTTTAATTGTAAGTAATTTTTTTAATCAGCAGACTAGTTTGATGAAATCGTAAAAATACGATTTCACCGATGTATTATTCCCCAAAGGGATTTCTTCGCTAGCGCTCAGGGAACGTTGTAACGAGATGAAATTGCATGGCACGTTAACTGCTTTCCCCACTTTTTGCAGGATCATCCCAGTTTGGTGGAAAATATTTTTTTCTGAGAATACCGGAAACATCCCGAGTCAGTTGGAGCACCTTGCTGGCGAGTTCCGGAGAAAGGGAGCCGGTTCCACAACTCGGGGTTATAAGCGTTTGGTTCAGAACAGCAGCCAAATCCCTATGTGAATCCGTGAGTTTGGCCGCCTGTTCTTCCCAGAGCCTAACCAGGGAGTCCGGTGTTGCTTCCTCGATATCTTTCTTGTCCGTGGTGGGGACAATACCCCAGGCAATTATGCCGCCTCGATTGAGGAATTGGTGTATCTGATCTTTGCTGGTAACAAATCGATCAAAATAGCCAAAGGCGTCGAAACTGAGTATGTCGAGATTCAGGGAAAGAAGAAAATTCCAGTCTGTATTGGCGCAAACATGGATGCCAGCAAGGCCCGAGGCCTGGTGGATGGCGGTAATCACTTCGGAAAGATCCTGAGCAATATCTTCTTTTGCAATACTTATGAACGACGACGAGCCCAGCCCGGCAAGGGCGGGTTCATCAATGAAGACAATGACGGGATAGCCTTGTTCTTTCAGGAAAGAAGCTTGCCAGGCACCTTTTAAAGCAAGTCCTTTCACTGCCATTTCTCTAATGGTCGGATCATAATAGCCCAGCCGGTGATCCTGATCGGAGAGACCTGTAAGAAAGGTGAACGGGCCGGTAAGTTGCCCCTTGAGTGCTTTGATGTTGAGAAGGCCGGCAACTTTTTCTTTAAGCTGATAAATGCCTTCTGCTCTGGTATGACTGATGGCAAATCGTGAGTCCAGCAGTTGCGCAGGGTTTTCAGAGATTAGGAGATACTCTTCAAAAAAGTGCAGTAATTCTTCTTCAAAGTTCGGAAGGCTTGTATTGAAAAATGTCCTGCCCTCATCTTCGACAATACCTGGAAAGCCTTCGATAAACTGGTTGAGCATATTTTCAGCCGGATTTGCAGGGAGTTGAGGCCACAGCGGAATCTCAGGGGTATGATTGAGAATCCACGCCAAAGCTTCACTGTGTTCTACAACCGGAAGACTGCCAATGAGAGTCGCCATGCCGGCTGCTTTAAAGGGGACAAGTTTTTGTGGGGATTCCAAAATAGTCATGTCACGTGGTTGCAATAAATTATTATAATCAATATCTGTGGGTAGAATAGGCCTACTAGCTATCAATAATGAAGTGAGATGTCAATGAAATTCAGAGGGCAGAACATGAGATAGTTGTGCCGTTTTTTTCAATTCAGTTTACAGTAGCATGTTTTGATATAAACAGCCGCCGCAATACTTGACGCCGTCGGTTAAGTTGATTATTTTCAAAAGAATGCTTGAGCGAGAGTGGCGGAACTGGTAGACGCACTGGACTTAGGATCCAGCCCACTTCGGTGGATGGGGGTTCAACTCCCCCCTCTCGCACCAAGAAGGAAGGCATATCTCCTTTGATGTCAATATTCAGAATGATCAACCTGTAAGAAATTTCATTGAACTAAGACTTTCAAGCAGTTCCGATTGTTCCAAACCAAACAGAGAAATATTTAAAGCACTGTTTGTATTTATGGCGTAAAATGCTGCACTACTTGACACGACCCGCGAGCGTTAATACTTTTATATCCGCTTCGCGGGGTGCTGCAGGGTGCATGTAAAGTACTAAAGAATTCCTTTCATATGGGAATTTTCGATGTTTTTCCGGGAGGAGCTTTAATAAATAAAAATCATGTATTGAAGACCAAATTGAATAGATAGTAAAAGGAAGGTAATTAATGGAAGTTAATGTTGAAGATGTCAGTAAATTAACCAAAAAAATGAAGATTGTGGTACCGCAAAACCATGTGTCCAAGATGCTTAATGAAGCATATAAAAATCTTAATTCAGAAGTTTCGATCAAGGGATTCAGAAAAGGGAAGGTGCCTCTCCAGATATTGAAAAAAAGCTATGGCGACAAAGTTGAACAGGATGTGGGGGAAAAACTGATTCAAGAAACATATTTCGATGCCCTTGAAGAGGTTAAGCTCGATGCAGTGGTCCATCCTGATATAAAATCCCATGAGTTTGCCGACGACGGTACGTTCATTTATGAAGCTGAGATCGATGTCAGGCCTGAGTTCGAGCTAGGCCTTTACAAGGGTCTGGAGATCGAACAACCTGAAATCGTCATACCCGATGAAGAGGTTGTTGAAGCCCTTGAAACCATGCGTCAAGAAATAGCACCGCTGCGGACTGTTGAAGACAGGGCTGTTACAGACGGCGATCTTGTTGTCATTAATTTTCAAGGATTTCATGATGGCACACCCTTGAAAGAGGTGACCGCGGAAAATTATAGCGTTGATGTCGGCTCAGGGAGAAATGGTAAGGAATTTGAAGAGCAGCTCCTTGGCTTGGAGAAGGGAGACAACACCACAAAAGAAGTGGATTTTCCGGCAGATTTTCCTAATCCTGTTCTTGCGGACAAGAAGATCGAATTTAAGATCGAGGTTAAAGACATTAAGGAGCGGATTCTTGCTGAAATCGATGATGAATTCGCCAAGGATGCCGGTGAAGAGTTTACCACCCTGGAAGACTTGAAAAATCATATCCGTGCGAAGAAGCTTGAAGAAAGACAGGAGGCCCAGAAAGGAGATGTTAACGACAGGATTATGATGAAACTGGTTGACAGCCATGAATTTGAGGTGCCGAACCGACTTGTGGCTTATGAAGTAAATGAACTTATCAAGGAGCTTGAATCAAACCTGAAGAGCCGTGGCATGACTCTTGAATCTGCCGGTATGAACACCGATGATCTTGTCAAACAATACCGGGAATCTGCGGAAAGAAGAATAAAAGGTGATTTCATTCTGAAAAAAATCGGTGAAGTTGAAGAGGTCAAGCTTGCCGATGAAGATATCAATAAGGGCTTTGGCCGGGTTGCCGAAAAGTATGGCATGACCATCGAGGAAGTAAAGAAATATTTCCGCAGAAGAGAAGACCTTTTGCCATTTATGAGCGAACTGCTCAGTGAAAAAATACTGAAATTTCTTTCAGAACAATGCATAATAAAGCCTGTATCACCACAATCCGAAGAGGCTTCTTCGTAATGAACGAATCGAAGCAGTGCAAGGAGATTATCCTATGAGTTTAATTCCCATGGTAGTTGAGCAAAGTCCTCGCGGGGAAAGGGCATATGATATTTATTCCCGTTTGCTCAAAGAACGCATCATTTTTTTGGGAACTGCTGTCAATGATGAGGTGGCAAATCTTATTATTGCTCAGTTGCTTTTTTTAGAAGCTGAAGATCCTGACAAGGATATTACTTTTTATGTCAATTCTCCCGGCGGAGTTGTGACCGCCGGTTTGGCGATTTATGATACAATGCGCTATGTAAAGTGTGATATTGCCACCTTATGCATGGGACAGGCTGCCAGCATGGGAGCAGTTCTGCTTGCCGCAGGGACGACTGACAAACGTTACGCATTGCCCAATTCCCGCATTTTGATCCATCAACCAATGGGCGGGTTCCAGGGGCAGGCCACTGATATTGACATTCACGCTAAAGAAATCTTGCGGATGCGCAAGGATCTCAATAAGATATTATCCTTCCATACCGGCAAGAGCGTCAAAAAAATTGAAGCAGATACCGAGCGTGATTATTTTATGTCTGCTGAAGAAGCAAAAGAGTATGGTATAATAGACAAAGTTTTAGTGCAGCGGACTAACCATGAAGAGGAGACATAATCATGGGTGAAAAGAGTCAACCTGGGGGAGATGTTCTCTGTTCCTTCTGCGGAAAATCCCAGGAAGAAGTGAAAAAGCTCATTGCAGGGCCCACAGTATATATATGTAATGAATGCATAGACCTTTGCAACGAGATCGTCCGGGAGGACCGTCAGCAAGAAATTGATGCAGAGGCGGCAAATTCCGTCCTCAAACCCATGGAGATTAAGAATTTTCTGGACGATTACATTATCGGCCAGGACCAAGCCAAGCGCATTCTTGCCGTAGCGGTGCACAATCATTACAAGCGAATTGAGGCAAATAGCTATGATGATCAGCATGAAATTGAGCTGCAGAAGAGCAATATCATTCTGATCGGACCGACCGGCACCGGCAAGACCCTTATGGCGCAGACCTTGGCCAAGATCCTTAACGTACCTTTTGCCATGGCAGACGCCACAACCCTGACCGAGGCAGGATATGTAGGTGAGGATGTAGAAAACATCCTGGTTAACCTCCTGCAGGCTGCAGAACATGACGTGCAGCGGGCAAGCCGGGGCATTGTCTATATTGACGAGATTGATAAAATTGCCAGAAAGTCGGATAGCGCATCAATTACACGAGATGTGTCAGGAGAGGGAGTCCAGCAGGCACTGCTCAAGATCATAGAAGGCACGGTTGCCAATGTACCGCCCAAAGGCGGACGTAAGCATCCACAACAGGATTATATAAAGATCGACACCACTAATATATTATTTCTCTGTGGTGGGGCTTTTGTGGGCCTTGATACCGTGATCAAGCGCAGGATCGGTGCCAAATCCATGGGTTTCGGAGCCAAGGTGCTGGGGGATAATGTCAAAAATATTGGCAATATTCTGGCCCAGGTGCAACCCGAAGATCTTCTGCAGTTTGGCCTTATACCAGAGTTGATGGGACGTTTGCCGGTCATTGCCACCATGGATGAGTTAGATGAAAATGATCTGGTGAAAATACTCCGCGAACCGAAAAATTCGTTAACCAAGCAATACCAGAAACTTTTCGAGTATGATAATGTCCGTTTACGTTTTACTGAAGGGGCATTGACCGCCATCGCCCGGGAAGCTTTAAATAGAAAATCAGGGGCCCGGGGGTTGCGTGCTGTTATGGAAGAGTCAATGCTGGATGTGATGTATGAATTGCCGTCGGAGAATAATGTGCGCGAGTGCGTTATCAGCGAACAGGTGATTGTAAGCGGTGATTATCCGGTAATACTTTATGATAATGAAAAGAAAAAGAGTGCGTAATATCTTCTAATATTGATTCAAAGGATGACATGGCATATTGTATCAATATGACCATGTCATTTTTCGTTTTGGGATTTGTGTAATACCAAGTTGCATTCAAAGAGGTAACAAGGCGGCAAGGAGGAGGCCCTGGGGGCGTATATGAAATACGTCGAGGAAGCCGACGACCCAGCCAATTCAGTTCAATCCCCCCTTGAGGGGGACAAAGTTAGAATTTGAATGCAGCATGATATAAATGACAGAAAACTTTACTATATGATGTGAACACCATGAGTGCATTTGACATAGAGAAAAAAGTATACCCCATGATGTCCCTGCGGGATATCGTGGTGTTTCCCCACATGGTAGCACCTTTGGTGGTGGGGCGGGAAAAGTCCATCAAGGCCCTTGAAGAGGCGATGTCCACTCGTACAGAGATCTTTCTCACTACCCAGAAAGATGCGGCGGTCGATAATCCTGATGAAAAGCAGGTAAATACTACTGGAACTGTTGCCAATGTCCTGCAGCTTTTACGACTGCCGGATGGCACTATAAAGGCACTTGTTGAGGGGAAGAGGCGGGCAAGGATAGCCAGGTTTCTCACCAGCAAGGATTTCTTCAGGGTCGAGGTGGAAGAGTATCAAGAGAAACTGCAGCCAGATCCCCAGGCTACTGCATATGTTCGAGAAATACACGCCGTTTTTGAGCAATACGTGAGATACAACAAAAAGATACCTGCCGAGGTTGCTCGGTCGCTTGCCAAGATAGAAGATCCATCGAAATTTGCCGATGTGCTCGCTTCTCATTTGACCATAAAAACAGAGGAAAAGCAGAAGATTCTGGATACCTTTCCTGTTCTGGAGCGGCTTGAATTAATTCTGAGTATGATCCACAAGGAAAAGGAAATCGCCTCTCTTGAGGAACGTATTCGTTTCAAGGTCAAGAAAAAGATGGAAAAGACCCAGAAGGATTACTATCTGGCAGAGCAGATGCGCGCAATCCAGAAGGAAATGGGGGGGGAGGATGAGGCCGGTTCCGAGTTGGAGGAACTTGAAAAGGCGATAGATAAGAAAAAAATGCCAAAACCTGTGCAGGCCAAAGTAAGGCAGGAATTCAAGAAATTAAAGATGATGCCCGCCATGTCCGCTGAGGCAACGGTTGTCCGCAATTATGTGGATTGTATTTTAAGCTTGCCCTGGTTCGAGAGCAGCAAAAGCAAAATCGATATCAACGAGGCCGAGGCGGTCCTAGAGAGCGATCACTATGGCCTGGCCAAGCCTAAAGAACGTATCCTTGAATACCTCGCCGTTCAAGCGCAGGTCAAAAAAATAAAGGGGCCCATTCTCTGTCTTGTAGGTCCTCCCGGTGTCGGCAAGACTTCTCTTTGCAAGTCCGTGGCCAGCGCCATGGGCAGGAAATTCGTACGGTTGTCACTGGGCGGCGTGCGTGACGAGGCCGAGATACGCGGCCACCGCCGCACATATATCGGCGCCCTGCCCGGCAAGATTATCCAATCTCTACAAAAAATAAAGGTGAACAACCCTGTATTCTGCCTTGATGAAGTGGACAAAATGAGTATGGACTTCCGCGGGGACCCATCCTCTGCTCTCCTGGAAGTGCTGGACCCTGAACAGAACAATGCTTTTAATGATCATTATCTTGATCTGGATTTTGATCTTTCCAATGTTTTCTTTATAACAACGGCTAACACACTTCCCGCAATCCCTCCCCCTTTACAGGACCGCATGGAGGTTATTAAACTCAACGGCTATACCGAGGAAGAAAAACTGCATATTGCCAAGGGATTTCTTATTCCCAAGCAAATGGAAGCCAACGGTTTTGAAAAGGGTGATATTGTTTTCAGTGAAAAGTCCATCCTTGACATTATCAGGCTTTTTACCAGAGAAGCCGGGGTGCGTAATCTCGAACGCAGTATCGCTTCCATCTGCCGCAAAGTTGCCCGTGACCGCTTGAAAACAGGGACTAAAAACAAATATCGCATTTCATACCAATCGGTCACAAAGTTCCTTGGCGTGCCTCGATACCGATTCGGTTTGGCGGAAGGAAAGGACAAGATCGGTTTGACCACCGGCTTAGCGTGGACGGAGGTCGGCGGTGAATTATTGCAGATCGAGGCAGCGTTAATGCCCGGCAAGGGCAAGCTCACCGTGACCGGCAAGCTCGGAGAGGTGATGCAGGAATCTGCTCATGCTGCCATGAGCTATGTGCGGACCAGGGCGCTCAACCTTGGACTTGTCCCGGATTTTTATCAGAAGCTTGATATACATGTGCATGTGCCGGAAGGCGCTATTCCTAAAGATGGCCCTTCTGCCGGCATCACCATGGCAACCTCTCTGGTTTCAGCCCTGCTTAAGATTCCGGTACGCAAAGATATCGCCATGACTGGTGAGATAACATTGCGTGGCAGAGTACTGCCCATCGGCGGCCTTACCGAAAAATTGCTGGCAGCTCGTAGAGGCAATATAACCCATGTTCTGATTCCCAAGGAGAACGAAAGGGACCTTAAGGAGATTCCTCTGCGGATCAGGAAAAGTTTGCACATCGAACTGGTTGAACATGTGGACGAGGTTCTTGAAAAAGCGTTGATTCTTAAGAAAGGCGAGACCTTGTTCAAGGATGTGCCGGTTGATACGTTGTCCCCTGATTTACTGGATACGGTTAATGTGGCACATTAATTACTGGATTCCGGGATGATTTTCCTTTAATGTTTCTGTATATTTTATATAATTTCTCTTGACTAATATCTCGGTTCTTTGTAAGTAAAACGCCACCTGTTTGGGCGGGTAGCTCAGTTGGGAGAGCATCGGCCTTACAAGCCGGGGGTCACAGGTTCAAGCCCTGTTCCGCCCACCAAAAAAATAACCGTTTAAACGATTGAAACCGTTTAAACACTTACATATTGCGGGTTCGTAGTTCAGTTTGGTTAGAACGTCCCGCATGTGATGCGGGAAGGTCGCGAGACCGCAACCAAGAAGAAAGCCTTCGAGGCAACAAAAGATATATTGCGGGGTCGTAGTTCAGTTTGGTTAGAACGCCGGCCTGTCACGCCGGAGGTCGCGAGTTCGAGTCTCGTCGGCCCCGCCAGTTAAATCAAGGGGTTAGCCTGTGACAGCTAACCCCTTATTTTTTGCCGTTTTTCTAACCTGTTGATTTTATTAAAATTAAAAAGCCACCAAAACGGCCTCCAAAAACAGGCTGGAGGTCGTAGCTCAGTTCGAATATTATTATAATCAGACAGCATTTTTGTTTTCTTTTAATGGCCCACTTTTTTTCGAAGTGACACTGTCGCGATTAGTCAGTGTGCGTTGGATAGCGTCGAGGACCTCATCAAGATGCTTACTGATATCCTCGGCAAGAAAACGCAGGATAAAATAACTGTTTTCCTGCAATAACTGATCTTTTCGTCGATCACGACGATATGCTATTGGATCGCTTAAGTGTTGCGCCCCGTCGATCTCAATCGCGATACGGCTATCTGCATCGAGAAGATCGACTTCCATTTTTCCCCTGCCATCAAAAGGAATTGGCAGTTCTACATTTAGGTTAAACCTGTTTGCAGTCTGCGGCAGGGATTGCAACTGGCTATACAGGAATGCCTCGCTGGCGCTGCGTGCTCTTTCTACCCCTTCGGCATCTGGAGATAGTGCCCGGGTCGCATTGAGAAACAAAGTTGCAAGTGGCCTGTCCACACCATCACGAATCAACCGTCTGATAGTACCGATGTAGTTTTGTTTCCACTGGTGATCATCTGGAAGGGTTACTTCAGCCGGCCATCCGGGGACTGCGCTCCCGGGAATCTTTATTGTATACCCGATCGACTCGTATCCCCGGCAGCGGCGTTCGAACATTCTTGCCAGCATAGGCTCGTCGAGATCGGCATAATCATAGATCAGGACTTCGCGCTTGCGGTCATGCAAGCGATGTAATCGTCCGGCATACTGAGTAATAATTCCCCGCCAAGAGACAGGTAGAGTCAGAAAGAGCGTGTCCAGCCTGGGATCGTCAAATCCTTCGCCTATATACCGGCCAGTTGCCAACAACACTCGTTGTTCATCTTCAGGAATTGTTGCCAGTTGGACCATTATGTTTTTCAATTTTTTCTTGCCAATGCCTCCGCGCAAAACAATCAAATGTTCTACCTCGGGGGATAACTGCTGCGACAGCACATCAAGATGGCTGGTGCGCTCTGTTAATACCAGGGGGGAACGTCCTTCCTTTACAGCCGCTACAACATCTGAACAGATAAGTCGGTTTCGGTTTTCATCTGTAATCAATTCTAGATACAGTTCATGGAGCTTGAGACGGTCGTCCTGGGACATAATTTTTGAAAGTTGAAATCCTGTTGGCCGAACGATAGCGCGATGAACGAATGGGCGTTTTTTTGCTTCTTTTTTCGGTTCGACTCGATAGCGTATTGGACCGCATTGCATGAAAATAATAGGATGGTGACCGTCTTTTCGAGTTACGGTGGCTGAAAGTCCGGTAACGAATTTGGCTTTGGCTCGCCGGACGACAAGCTCGAAACTACGGGCGGAGAGATGATGGCATTCATCAACAACGATATGTCCATAATCACCGACTCGGTCATCCACCACACCTTTATGCGTCAGGCTCTGTATTATTGCTACATCCAGCCTGCCTGTTGGGTTTTTCTTGCCACCACCGATCCGGCCTATGGCGTTGAACGGTATATCCAGGAATACAGACAACCGTTCAACCCATTGCTCCAAAAGTTGCCTCCGATGAACAAGGACCAGTGTATTGACGCCTCGCCTGGCTATCAACCAGGCTGCAATTACTGTTTTCCCGAATGCCGTTGTGGCGGATAACACCCCGGTGTCATGGGCTTCCATAACTTTCGCGGCAGCCAGTTGATCCGGCCGAAGCTTTCCCTGAAACGATCCTGTCAAAGGTGCCCCGGCAAATCGTTCGTCTTGGAGGACTGCCTTGACTTTTAAATCCTCCAGAAGAGCTATTACCTCTTCCAGACAGCCGCGAGGCAAGCCAATATGTGAAGGATATTCCTCGGCACAAGTGATAATTCTCTCTTTTCCGTAAGTAGAAATTCGCATGACTTGTGCTTTGTAAAACTCGGGATTTTGAAACGCTGCCAGCCGAATGAGACGGTTGCGAAGCCCAGGAGAGAGTTTCTTGTCTTGGATGTATATCTGGTCTCCGATTACCAGTTCGAGGTTTTCGGGAAGGTCCGGCACAGGTGGATCTTTCCGACGGCGGGAGGGAGGTGCGGACCAGGGTGTATCATCTTCTTCATCCTGTGGAGATATACGTACTCCAACAACCCGGCCCCTGGCCTCTGCTTTCCGTACAATTTCTTCCACCTGATGCAGACTGATTTTTTTTATTGTTGCCAGAAATTCCCATTGGTCGATAAAGGGAACGAAGTCCTCGTCGATAAAAAGACTGTTTCCTTCTAAACGGGGTTTCTTTTGAAGCGGCAGAGCAATGAGACTTCCAAAACCTCCTTGAGGCAAGGTGTCTTGATTGGGGATGAAGCGATCATAGGAATCCAGACCAATACCAGGCCGCTGCTCCATCGTTTCTGTGAGTATGTGTGAAGCCAGTTTTCGTGCCAGCACTGCAGGTATCGGTTCTTCGAAAAACATCCAGATGTGGCCGCCGTTCCCGGAACGGGAACGCTCCAGGGCAGCCGGTAAATTAAAACGGCGGCATGTTTTCATGAAAGCCCCCGTATCCTCCCTCCAGCTTTCTTTGTCGAAATCTGCAGCAATTAAGAAACAAGTCTCGTCCTGGAGCATGGGATAAACTCCCATGACAAAATCGCGGCCGGAGTTATCGTTTCCTGAGAGATGCCAATGGATTATTTCATCAGTGACCTGAAAGAACTTTCTGTTCGGACATTCAGCACACTTCACTTTTCGTTTGTCGCATAAACCTCGAACCCACTCATTGGCAGAGGCCGGTACATAACCTGTCTTACCAGTTTTCCTGCTCTCGAAACGGCGTGGGTACACATCGCTGCGACCTCGAAAAAGATCACGGAACAGAGCAATTTTGATATCAGGCGGAGAATTGTGATTCGGGCAAGACTCAGTAATCATGATGATTTGTTGAGTCCTATTAAATAATAAAAATTTATTCTATTTCTCGGCAGGGTTAAGTACTTTAACTGTAAAATATTTGCTATATCCACTATCACGACTAATAATATCCATACCGGAAACCGTTGCGTGCGCACCAATCAGGAAATCCGCTAAGATTCTTTTTTTCTTCCCACCCTGGCGTTTGTAGCGCACTAAAGCTTGCCCGGCAAGATAGGCCGCTTCCCAAGGAATTTCATGCCTGTGAAAAAGCGAAACAGGCAATAAATCGTTTAACTCCTCAATAGTGTCGATCATTGCGCCAACTTCAGCGAATACAACAGGATTTATAACCAATATGCCTTTTTCCGAACAATCTAATAGAGCGTTTTTTGACAGCTCACCGAATTTCGAGTCTGAGCCGATGATATCTAACAGAACATTCGTATCAACAAGCCAGGATCTCACTTTCGAAGCATCCTCATTAGCTCATCAGTTGACTTGACAAATGATTTTCTGCCGTAAATGGCATTTAACGCATCAGCCGGTTTTTTAAGTTTTCTGACCAGACGAATCGTACTTCCTTCAACAATAAATTCAACTTCCGTTTCCGGCAGGAAACCAAGCTGCTTCCGCAATTCTCTTGGTATTGTTACTTGACCTTGTTTTGTTACTTTCAAGACTGACCTCCATGCAAAAGATAATCAAGAATATTCTTCCTTGGAAAATTTCTATTTCCTTGAACCATTCTAATGTTTGTAGTTTATCAAAAAAATATTATTTTCCTGCATTTTTATCAAGAAAGATAGTTTTTTGGATATTTGATGGCTCCTCTGGTGGCTTCCTGTATCTTTTTGAGCCCTTTTAATCATTTTGAGCATGTTCTAACTGCTTGAAATCATTGGGAGGCATGCATTTTGGTGAGCCTGTCACACCGGAGGTCGCGAGTTCGAGTCTCGTCGGCCCCGCCACAAGTGACAAAAGGCCTGTTGCCTAGAGATTGGTGACAGGCCTTTTTTTTACCATGCCCTATTACATGTACATTCTGCAAAGTCAAAAAAAGACGGGAGCTATTACATAGGCTCAACCCAGGATGTAGAATCCCGCCTTGAGAGACATAATCAAGGTCGATCAAAATATACTAAGTCAAAAGGTCCGTGGGAGTTGGTTCATGTTGAAGAGTTGTCCGACAAAAGTAGCGCTTTGAATTAGAACGTCCCGCAAGTAATGCGGGAAGGTTGTGAGTTTTCCGCCTCTTGGCGGGATCGGCCCCGCCACAAGTGACAAAAAGGCCTGTTGCCTGAAGATGGTGACAGGCCTTTTTTTTTAGGATGGCCAACTCAAGCATGCTGACCCAACCCAAACTCCACTTTAAAGTCAGTAACCTTAACCGTTGGTCTGACATTCTTTTTTTGCTTTGAAAGTTCGACAATTCCATAACGTGCCATTGTCTTTAATGTACGTGACAAGTTGCTGCTCTTCCTGCCGGTAATGTTTTCAAGTTCTTTAAGAGAGTTTGGTTTCTGCTCGATAATGGTTTTAAGCAGTTGTTGGTTTTCGTTGCACAGCACCTGAGACATGGTCTGGAGGGATTCAAACCAGATTTTAGGTTCACCCCGTCTCGGGACGTATTTACCCTTGGCGATGGCAATCGTTCTTTTTTTATATTCTTCTTTTGACATAATGCCGACTTTCAGCATGGGCATTATCGAATCCGACGATACGCCTGTTATTATTATCATGCAGGGAAAGTGAGTATTTTATCCCATGTGGAATGTACTGGCTTGGTTTGATACGCTTAGCTTCAAATTTTGTCCAACAGCCGTTATCCATGGGAAAAACTTCACCATCAAGCTGCAATAATGTTTCAAGGGTTTCGTCTTCGATTTTAATACCTGCGACCATTTCCTATCCTTAATGATTATCATCTGATGATAATAATAGTAACAAACAATACGTAATGCAAATAGTTTTTTATTATCTCAATAGGAGGTTGAGAATAGCAGGGGAAGAACCTGAAAGAAATTTGGTGGCTCCTCTGGTGGCTTCATGTATCTTTTTGAGTCCTTTTCTTTTTTGTTGCTCGTATTTCAGCATTGTCAGGTCCATATATTGAGGCCGTTTTAGACTTGTCATGCATAATTGAATGTATAATTATTTATGTAAAAAGGTAATACAGGAGATATCCCATGCCAACCACCACAGCAACCATAAAAGGCCAAGTCACCATCCCGGCTACCATGAGGAAGAAATTGAATATCCGCAAAGGTACCCGGATTTCAGTTGAGGAGCAAAACGGCAAGATCATCATGGAACCTCTGCCGGATGACATGCTTAAGGCCGGTCGAGGCATACTGAAAACCAAAGGAAAAGCCCTCAAGCGGCTCCTTGCCGACCGTAAATTTGAGTCGGGGAAATGAAGCGCTATGTTTTTGACAGCTATGCCATCCTCGCCTTTTTGGAGGATGAGCCAGGTGCTGACCAGGTCGAAAAGGCTCTACGCGAAGTGATGCTCAACAGGGCGGAGGGCTTATTATGCATCACCAACTGGGGAGAAATATACTACACCGTTATGCGGGAGCAGAGCGAAACTGTAGCGGAGGAGGTGATAAAACACTTAGGCAATTATCCTCTTACTTTGATTGAAGCTGACCATTCACTTACCAAGGCAGCGGCAAAACTCAAAGGAAAATACAAGATTGCTTACGCTGACTGCTTTGCTGCGGCACTTGCTAAACAACGCAAGGCCACAGTGCTGACCGGAGACCCTGAGTTTAAATTGCTGAAGGATGAAGTGAAAATCGTCTGGATTGCCTGATCTATCCGATAGTACCCATTTGTCAAGGGTGATCCCTAGTCCCTAATCCTAATCTTTTGGATTGCACAATTGTAGTCTCCGACAATCCTGCGCAAACATAATCTTCACTATGCTTCAACATGCCATGAGAAATCTCCGCTAGCAGGAATTTCAATCTCAGTTATGAAACAGGTTTGCCCAAAAGAACCTTCCGCACTACATCTATGTTTTCAACTGGCTTGATTATGAAATGTTCCTTATTGAGACGCACACTTGTGTCATAATATTGGTTGACGAATCTTTCAATTTCCTTGTGCTCAAGCTTTCCTGGCGGCAGTTTCACTGCTAAGAGGTTCTGCTTTCCTTCCGACTCAAGGAGAGATTGATTGGGCGGCAGATATATGGTGTTGGTGGTGAAATCCACTGCAAATGCTACAGCACCGGGAAGGATACCAAAGAAGAGCAACAGGCCATCAAGCACGGCAATGCCCCCATCAACGGACTGATTCCGTCGTTCCGGATGCAAAATATAGCCGCAACCCGACATCTGGCAGAACATGATAAAAAGCATACCTATAATAATTCCTTTTCTGACCAGGTTGTTTTGTATCATGGCGCCACTCCTTTTGAAGTTTTTTGCTTATAAATTGTATTGGAATATCATATAATAAAAAGTGATATGTAATTGAATTTAAAAGGAGAGCAAGGGCACTTTAATAAAATATTATCTAATCCGAAAAGGGCAAAACCCGGGTAACCGGGTGACGCAAAGCCACCAGTCCTGCCAACGGCGGGATAGTGGGGCTGCCGAAGTTTTCAAACCATGTGTTAGGAGACAAAGCCTGTCACCCGTCCGGGGCAGGCTTTTTTTTATGACAAAATGAAACCGCTGCATCAACAAATACTAATTTGTAATACGTACAGAGCTCAGCATATCATTCGATTTGTATTTCTATTAATATTTTTTTTTATCACAGTCCCATCAGCTTGGGCCACTTGGTCCACCCAGAACTCAGGAACTTCGGAAAATCTCTACAGGGTACGATTCCCCGTTGACAACAACACCGGTTATGTCGTTGGGGCGAATGGTACCATCCTCAAGACCATCGACGGCGGCAATAACTGGAATTCTCAAACCAGTAACACTTCGGAACATATTTATGCTCTTCATTTCCCGGTCGATGCCTCCACCGGTTTTGCTGTCGGTGGCAACGGGACAATCCTGAAAACCACTGATGGCGGCACCAACTGGGTGGTTAAAACATTCGGAACGTATCCCCCATTGTATGGAATTCATTTCCCAGTAGACACCACTACAGGTTATGTCGTTGGTGACAGCGGTACTATACTTAAGACCATTGATGGCGGTGAAAACTGGAGCCCACAGACCTCCAATACTACGGAACATTTGCGGGCCGTGACCTTTCCGGTCGATGCCAGCACCGGATTTGTTGCCGGCTTTGAAGGTGTTATTGTTAAAACTACTGATGGGGGAACCAACTGGGTTGTCAAATATACCGAGGCCTTCCGGAGTTATTCGGACCTATTTTTCTTCGATAATACGACCGGGTATGCCGCAGGTGACATTGGTAATCTGGATAAAACGACGGATGGTGGTGAGAACTGGTTTGCTGACGATCCTGGGCCAGGTTACTTATTACGTGAAATTCAATTCCTCAATGCCAATACAGGTTTCATCCTTGGTTATGCCGGTACCATCCTGCGTACTGATAATGGCGGTTTTACTTGGGCCACGCAAAACTTCGAATCAGGTTTTTTTCTGACGGGGATGCATTTTCCAGTGGATGCCAATATCGGTTGGATTACCGGTTGGGATGGTGTCATCCTCAAAACTACTGATGGCGGGGGAATTCTGGACGAAGCTTTTCATCCTACAGGTGATGGCATCAATACCGCCTTTACCGCAAATGGTTGCGCCAACCGGTGGGATTGTGTCAACGATCAACCTGCAAATGCCGGCACCGGCCAGCCGGCGGTAAATGATACCGCCTCCAATCTGAGTGGAACGAGTGGCCGTAATACCTTTACCCTTGATAACGGCCTGATTCCCAATGGGCATTTGGTTACAGAAATTACTGCCTATGTTATGGCCGGGAAGACCGGTGGCGGTGCAAGACCGGATATTACCCTGAGTTATCAACGTATTGGCACTGATGGTTCTCCTGTTGACAGTACCACCTTTGCCGATATTGACGGGGCGTGTTGTACGCTTCCATTAACCTACACCTGGACAGGCCTGAACTGGACGCCAACTGATTTCGATAACCTTGAAGTCGGTATCCAGCATGTCAGCGGGAGTTCGGTGAGTATGAGTCAGATGTTCGTCTTTGCCACTCATGGGCCGTCCTTCAATATCGGTGATGGAACCAGTCCTGCCGATAAATACAATATCCCCAACAGCACTAATAATGCGGTCAGTAGTTTTACCCTGGCCATGGGGACTGGCACAGATTATCTGAATAAACTCACCGTAACTCGCAGCGGGATCGGTGCTGATAGCGATGTGGCGGCCGGTGGCGTCAAGCTGTGGCGTGATGACGGGTCAACCGCCAACGAATGGGATGCCGGCGACACCCAAATCGGCAGTGGTGTTTCCTTCAGCGCAGGCGAGGCCGTCCTCACCGGGTTGAGTGAACCAATCAATACGACAGCTACGCAGTATCTGATTACTTACGACATTGCGGCCGGCGCCGTACTCGGCAATACACTGCAGGGAGCGGTGACTACCGAACCAGTGGGCAGTGTATTGGTCAATAATGACAATGCAGATGCTACGCTGACTATTGTTTCTAGCTGTACCGTTACCAACACCAATACATCAGGCGCCGGTTCGCTGGAAAATTGTATTACGTTGGCCAACGGCACCCCAAATACCGCTATTTTCTTCAATATACCCAATACCGATCCTAATTATCAGACCATAGGCGCCGATTCCTGGTGGCGCATCTCTATTGATGATGCCTCTGTCCTCTCGGCCGTTACCGCCAATGGCACGATAATTGACGGAACATCGCAAACAACCAACCAGGGAAACACCAACAGCCAGGGTCCGGAGATCGAGATCGAAGGCTCAGCCGTCACATTGGGCACTCAATGGGGCCTGAGTCTGAACTCTTCATTCAATGTGATAAAAGGATTCATCATTAATGGCTTTAATACCGGAATGTCTTCAGGAGTCAGGTTGGCTGTGGCGGGAAGCAGCAATGGGATTATCGCATGTTATATCGGAACCGACTATGCCGGATCCGTAGCCATTCCGAACATGTATGGAATACATATCATCGGCCTAAACTCGAACACAGTCGGCGGAACATCAGCTGTCCAGCGAAACATCATCGCCGGAAATACCCTGTATAACATCAGGATAGATATTGGCGGATCTTTTAATGTTATCCAGGGGAACTACATTGGCATAAATGCCTCGGGAACTGCTGCCGTCGGCACCACAACTTATGGAATCGCCGTTCAGGCAGGGTCCGACTCTAATGAAATAGGTGGGAATGCAGCGGAAGAGAGAAATATCATCTCGGGACATACTGCAGCAGGGATAAGTATTAGTGGCGATTTCACAGATTCAAATACTATTCAAGGGAACTACATAGGAACGGACGTTACGGGAACGTCGCCAATACCAAATGCAAATGGTATTCACATTTCAAGCAATACACAAAGTAATACGATTGGAGGAACAGCTTCCGGTGAAGGAAATCTTATCGCTTATAACACTGATTCCGGCGTCTGGGTCAGTTTTGCATTTGCAGATTTCAATAAGATTACAGGCAACTCTATCTATTCCAATAACGGGCTCGGTATTAAACTGAATGGAGATGGCGCCAACAACGACCTGCCTGCACCCTCCATTAGCTCAGTTACCCCAAGCGGCGCAGATTACACGGTTGTTGCCACAGGGCCCAGCAGTGGGACGGTTGAATTTTTCCGGGTCAATAATGCAGCTTCTCCCTTTGTACAACCCGATAGCAGTGGTGCTGGTGAAGGGTATCTGTTCCTCGGCGCCTGTGTTGATAATGGTGCCTGCACCGGACCTTATGTCTCAGGGTCAGATACGAATGCAACTTTAGGCACTTATGATATTACCATACTTGGTACTGGAATATCAGATATGGATAGAGTGACGGCTGTAGCTATAGCATCAAATAATGATACGTCAGAGTTTGCAATAAACCAGTCAGCGATTCCTATCTGTACAGTAACGAATACGCTTGATGATTCAAATCCCGGTTCCTTACGTTATTGCATAGAAAATGCAACGAATGATACCTATATCGAGTTCAATATTGCATCTGCCGCCAACGCCAGCGGTGGCGGCCAATCATGGTGGAAAATAACCCTCACCAGTTCACTCGTCATTCCAGGTGCGGCAAGCGGTGTAACCATAGATGGTACCACTCAAACCACAAACCAGGGGAATACCAATACTTTAGGGCCGGAGATTGAGATTGATGGCAATAACGCCGCCTTTCATGGTTTTCAGATTACCTCTGCCGACAATACTATCAAAGGCTTGATTATCGGTGGATTTAATGTCGGGGTCGCCTATGGCGTTAGGATCAGTGGCGCTTCGGCTACCGGCAATACTATCTCCGGGAATTATATAGGCACGGATGCCATAGGCACAGCGGCCAACCCTAATGCAGATGGTGTCTATATCGGCCCCGGCGCAAACAACAATACAGTCGGTGGCAGTAGCGCAAATGATAGAAATATCGTGTCCGGAAACAACTTTAGTGGCGTAAGTATATTCGGTCCCGATTCCAATGTCATAAAAGGCAATTTCATCGGTACAGATGCGAACGGGACCAGTCCGTTAGCTAATGGCAGTATGGGTATCTCAATTACAAACGGAGCAATTTCCAATACAGTAGGCGGGAGCAGTGCAGGTGACAGAAATATAATATCTGGAAATACCAGTACGGCCATACGTATCTATGGAGCCGGCACAGACTCAAATATTGTCCGAGGCAACTACATTGGTGTTAATGTCAATGCTGATGCGGCCTTACCTCAACAATATGGTATTGATATTTCGAACTCAGCTAAATCCAACATAATTGGTGGTTCTGCTGCCGATGAAGGAAACGTCATCTCAGGAAATTCGTGGACTGGATTAACAATAGCAGGTTCCGGAACAGATTCAAATGTAGTTCTGGGAAACTATATCGGAACAAATGAGAGTAAAACGGTACCACTGGCTAACCAGCAAGGAATAACTGTGGGTAATAGTGCCCAATCAAATGTTATCGGGGGGACAGATTCAGGTGAAGGGAACACTATTGCATTCAACACGTTCCAAGGTATTAGCCTATCCACTGTTGACACCGATGGCAATCAGATCTCCGGCAACTCGATATATGAAAATGGAACGCTTGGTCTTGATCTGGATGGTGCAGGCTCCAATAACGACCAGCCAGCGCCAACCATCGATACAATAGCACCCAGCGGTGCGGATTTCGTCGTCTCCGCTACAATCACAGCGGGTGACACCATCGAGTTTTTCCGTGTCAATAACCTTGCCGCTCCGGCAGTTATGGCGGACGGCAGCGGAGCCGGTGAAGGGCATCTTTTCCTTGGTCAATGTCAGGATAATATCGGTGGCGGTGCACCAAACTGCGTCGGCCCCCATATCGACACAACAGTAGATGATGCAGACGGTGCAGGTGGAACCGTTCAGGTAACGCTGAAAGCGACCGGTCTTTCTGCAGGAGATATTATCACCTCAACGACAACCGATGCCGCAAACGGCACTTCCGAGTTCGGCCCCAACATGGCTGCACTGGCCACTACCACTTGCCAGGTCTCAACAACTGCTGATATTCTGATTCCTCCTAACGGCTCATTGCGTGCATGTATAAATTATGCCAACAGCAATCCCGACACAATGATCAGCTTCAATATTCCAACCAGTGATTCGGGTTATCAAACAATCGGTGGTGATAATTGGTGGAGGATTTCTCCAGCCGGCGCACTCCCTACCATCACCGCCAACGGTACGATAATCGATGGATCAACACAAACTACGAACCAGGGCAACACCAACAGCCAGGGGCCGGAGATCGAGATCCGTGGTGGGGCCACTATGGACGGATTTAATCTTAACTCTGACAATAATACGATCAAAGGTTTTATCATCAATGGTTTTTCCACTTCGGGCTATGCCGGTATACGAATCGATGATGGAGTTGCCGCAGCTCCAGGGCCCACAGGAAATACCATCTTGGCCAATTATATCGGTACCGATTACAAGGGAACCGATGCCACCGGCATTGGGAATGATAGAGGTGTTTATATACTTAACGGGGCCAATGGTAATACGGTTGGCAGTACCGTTCTTGCCGATAGGAACGTCATTTCAGGAAATACCGGAGATGGTGTATTTGTTACTGGGGCAGGCAGTGACAGCAACATCGTTAAGGGTAACTACATCGGTACTGATGTCAATGGAACGGCAGAACTGGGCAATGGTGGTGACGGCATCGAACTTTCCTCGAGCAGCAGTAACACGATTGGCGGTGGAACAGCAGCAGACCGGAATATCATTGCCGGAAATGGGGGGCAGGGAATCAACCTGGTTAGTTCTTCCAATTCGAACACCATTAAGGGCAACTACATTGGGATTGACTCCACGGGATCAGCGGAGATTGCCAATGGTTCCAACGGCATCTACATTGGTAATTCCACGGGTAATACGGTCGGCGGCCCGGCAGCAGATGATGCCAATGTGATAGGGGGCAACGTCAACCAGGGAATTGCACTTGTCATATCTTCAACTACCACAGTTGAAGGCAACTACATCGGTACGGATACCACCGGAACAGTAGATTTCGGCAATAATGCGCATGGTGTCTCCATCGCGCTGGGCAGTGATAATACCGTTACAAGTAATAGCATCGCCTTCAGTGCCCAGGATGGTGTATACATCAACAGTTCGAACGGCAACGATATTCTTCAGAATCAGATTTATTCAAATACGAGCCTTGGCATCAATTTGGATGGTGGTGCCAATGGTAATAAGGTCGCACCAACTATTTCAAGTATCACATCAAACGGCTCTGATTTTGATGTAACTGTCACGGCTGCCTCCGGCGATACCGTTGAGTTTTTCCGGGTTAATAATGCGGCAGCACCTGTTGTCACGGCTGATGGAAGTGGCTCAGGTGAAGGATATCTATTCCTCGGAAGTTGCACCGACGGTGGAGGGGTTTGTTCCGGCCCCTATATCAGCGGTACTGACGGAGCTGCCGATGGCTCAATGACGGTAACTTTGACCTCTGGTGGTTTAAGTGGTGGCGATATTGTTACGGCTATGGCAACGGATGGCACTAACGGCACCTCAGAGTTTGCAACAAATCAGACAACACCTGTAACTTGTACCGTTACCAATACAAATGACTCGGGAGCAGGATCTCTACGAAACTGCATCACCTTGGCTAATGGCAATGCAGGTACCACCATCAGTTTCAATATACCCAATACCGACCTTGGGTATCAGGACCTGGGTGCAGGCAGGAGATGGTGGCGCATCCAACCGAATAGTGGTGGGGGCGGCGCCTTGCCGTCGATTACGGCCAATGGCACGATCATTGATGGTACCACTCAGACCACCAACCAGGGGGATACCAACAGTTTTGGGCCGGAGATCGAGATTGACGGTTCCCTGGCAGGCTTTGCTAATGGGTTTACGATCAATTCCGCCAATATTGAGATAAATTCCCTTATAGTGAATGGATTTAATCAAGTAACGAGGTCCGGTGTCTTCATTAACGGGGCAGGGGCGACTTCTAACATTATAAAATCCTCCTACATTGGGACAAACTATGACGGGACGATTACAGTAGGAAATGACTATGGAATTTATCTTTCTGGAAGTGCATCTGCCAATACCATCGGTGGCAGCAATATTGGAGATGGCAATGTTATTTCCGGAAATGGCAGAGATGGGGTATTTATCGACAACAGCAATGATAACACGGTCAAAGGGAATTATATCGGCACCGATCGCACAGGCACGCAAGACTTAGGCAATACACTGAGTGGAGTTAATATAGCAACATCGAATAACACCACGATTGGCGGTGTCGGTGCCAATGACGGCAATATTATTTCCGGAAATAATCAAAGAGGTATTATTATTTCCAATTCCGCAACAAATGTCTATATCTATGGGAATTCTATCGGTACCGGTCCCACTGGTTTGGAGGACATTGGTAACACTTTGTCCGGTGTCGATGTCCAATCGAACGCTGCCGTGCCAAACGTCGTGATTGGCGGTCTCGAGAGTGATAAGGCGAATCTGATCGCCAACAATGGCAACGGTATCAGCCTACTTTCTATTAATGGCGGCACCCAAGTTATCGGTAACACTATCCATGACAACAGTGCTTCTGGAATGTCTGTCAGTTCACCCAACAATGAAATTGTCAAAAATCTGATCAGGAATAATAATCAGGGATGTACGCTTTCAGGCGGCGCAACCGATATTAAAATCTACCATAATACCATTCATGGTAACAGTGGTGGACATGGTATCCGCCTAGATGCAGCCGGTGCCATGATAAAAAACAACATTATAACAGGAAGTGGAGGATATGGTATTTGGGTAAACGGCGGTGCCATGACCGATGCCTACAACCTGATCACCGATGCCGGCACCAATCCGTCCAACGCGTCGGGCCAGTGCAATGTTGCTTTATCAGCAACAACAG
This sequence comes from uncultured Desulfobulbaceae bacterium, assembly GCA_945787445.1. GTDB lineage: Bacteria > Desulfobacterota > Desulfobulbia > Desulfobulbales > CALZHT01 > CALZHT01. The sequence continues at coordinate 337 of CALZHT010000081.1, read as the reverse complement.
CCAATGCCGATCCACTATATAATGTTGATTATACTCTGCAGAATGCAAGTTCCGCCATCAACCATGGTTGTAATCTGGGTGCTGCGGGTGATGATACAGCATGTGACGATGCCAACGATGGTGCTCAACCTGATTTAACCAATGGAGCCAATCCGAATTATTATGGGTCCGGACCTGATGTTGGTGCTTATGAAAACAGCAGTGTAACCAATACTTGTATTGTCACTGCAACGGCGGATAGCGGTTATGGTTCACTGCGTGATTGTATTATTTGGGCCAACGGCAATGCCGGCCAGGATACGATTACCTTTGATGTCGGGGTGTTTAATCCGGGAAC
>CALZHT010000080.1 GCA_945787445.1 uncultured Desulfobulbaceae bacterium | reverse complement strand
CTTAACCGGGGTTCCCCACGGAACCAGTCCCCCGCGCAGCTGATAATTCACAGAAGAAACCTTTTTTAAACCCGGGTCGGCATGGAGATTACAGGACAGAAAATATTCTTTTCCAGCCATTGCCCGAAGTGAACCGTTTTCAGTCTTAATTGCCGCCTTTTCTGTACCGGTCGCCTTTTTTTCTTCCGTGGCCCAGGACGAAGTATGAGCGAGTACCAACACCGCGGTGATCACTGCCAGAACAACACGATAATATGAAACGATTTTTTTCATTTCCACATCCTCATCATATTTGTGATGCAACTTCCAATTGCGCTTTACCAAAACCGGACTTGATTACGTATTGTATAGCATTTCCCTTGGCCTGTGCAGCAACGGACAAAGCATCTGTCAAGGCAAATGCGTATGCCATTGGATGATTGGTCTCACTGGAAACAAGCCCTTCACCATGCCAACACTCTCCGATCCGGGAGAGAAGGGCGTCGGGTTCGCAAACCTCTTCCTGTATCATAATTTCTCCAAGAAGAAGGCCACCTTTGGAGGCTTGATTTCCCTGATCCAATACCCAGGCCACGGACCCCGGTTTCCAGGGCACTTCATCTTTGTTCAGGAGTCTCCGGTAGGCATCCTCCAATAAGGCGCTGTAGGTTTCCACCCCAACAACCACCGCTCGTTGAATGCGCCGGCAAACAAGAGCAAGCCTGGCCTGATTAAGGGCGGTCAGGAAAGGCCAGGTGTAGGTGGTAAGAGTCAAGGCAGGACCGTGGATATTGAGCAGTCTCGCAATATAACCGCCCGCAGAATTATACACTGAATGGGAAAAAAGAGTTGGTGATATCTGCCCTTCCCCGTCAACAATAAGAGAGCCGAGGGAGCAGAAATTGGTTTCAAGGGGACCGTAGGCTGTGCCAATGTATATACCGATTTCCTTAGGCTCAAGTGTTCTTGCCGGCGCTTCTTCAATGGCTTCATGTGCATTTACAACGGCAAATGAATACTCGTTCCGTCATGGGGCCGCCTCCAGGACAAGTACTCCATTGCCGCCGCCAAAGGCAAGGGATTGGGAAATACCGATATTACGATGTAACTCTTTTGATTCACCCTGAATAAGAGGTCTTAATAGAAAGGAAGGATCAGGATTTATACAGCCCACCGTCCCAGGAGTAAGCCCTGCACGCAGGGCAAGAAGAGTAAACACGGCCTCTACGCCGCCGGCAGCACCCAGGGTATGGCCGGTAATCCCTTTTGTTGAGACAATCGGTACAGTTTCAGGGCCTGAAAAAAAAGCTGCCAAAGCCGAGGTTTCCGCCACATCGTTTGCCTGGGTGCCGGTGCCGTGGGCATTTATTAAGGCAATATCATTCGGATCAATGACCGCATCGAGCATGGCAGTTTTAAAGGCGTTTTTCAAGCCGCGTCCTTCTGGATGAGGCGCAGTTGGATGGTAACCATCTGAGGCGGAACCATACCCCCTTACCCAACCAAGGCAACCTGCCCCCCGTTCTTCTGCTTTTTCCAGGGGCTCCAAGACCATAATTCCTGCTCCTTCACCCAAATTGAGACCCTGGCGGTCCGCATTGAACGGCCGGCAAGGCTCGGTGTCGGACAACATGAGACTGACAAATCCATTGTAGGCTACCCTGGAAAGTTCGTCGGCGCCGCCTGCTATGGCAAAGTCGCATTGGCCGCCGGCGATCCAGTCCCGTGCCAATCCGATGGCATCTGTACCGGAAGCGCAGGCATTGGTGACTACCGCCGTCGGACCTTGTGTCCCAAGGATTTTATGGAGGGCTGCCGCTACATTGCCATTTAAAAAATAGCGGACCGGTTCAAGATCAGGTGAAAGACCTTCTCGCCAGGCCTTGTAATACTCCTCATTATGAAAGGTACACCCCACAGTGGTGCCAAGGGCGATACCGACCTTCTTCTGTCTGAGAGTTTCAGGATTAAGACCTGCCTGGGCCAGGGCCTCTGTTACAGCACTTACGGCAAGAAGGATGGTGCGACTCACCGATTCTTGCGAAAAATCAGGAGCAGCAACCTTGAGTAAATCACGCGCTTTTTCTGTTATGCATTGCTCAGGACCGGCAAAAACCGGATATGATAGAACAGTGCGAAAAAGCCAGGCCGGCGGCTGTACACAGTTCACCCTAACTTTTATTAAGCTTTCCCAAACCTCGGAAACATCTCGGCCGGCAGCACACATACAGCCCATCCCGGTGATGGCAACAGACTGTTTTGCTTTTTTTTCGCTCGTAGGGGAGGTGCTCATGAGAATGTTTCTTTGGTTGGTGTATTTGCAAATATTGTGATTTTAATTCTCACCACGAAGTATGCTAAGAAAAGGGTACTTACTTCTCCGCTTTTCGATTTTCAATAAACCGGGCAAGGGCATTGATCGAACGGAAGGCTTCCTTTCCCTCTTCCATATCTTCAATTTGCACGCCGAAATGCTTCTGGACCAGGACAACCATCTCCACGGCATCAAGGGAATCCAGCCCTAGTCCTTCTTCGAATAAGGGGGCATCTTCGTCAATGTCTTCCGGCTTCATATCCTGTAGTTTCAGATCGCGAACGACTATTTCCTTAAGTTGTTGTTTCAACTCCATGTCACAATTACCCCATTACTGAACTTGAAAAAAATACCAATTTCTGATGTCCTTGTAAAAATCGCCAACAGAACCATGACACCTGACAAAATTTATTACAGTTAACGTAAACACAGCGTATTACAATATTGGGCAAAATGTACCAGATTCCATACCTTTATACGATAGCGGCTACGGACAGGTCACGGCATTGTACAAATTTATGCCATTTACTGCTTCCAAAAATCGTAAAAATTATACCACTGATAAGGATATTGGCGGACATATTCTTCAAGGGCCCGGGCAAAACGACCGGCCCACTGCCCAAGTTCGTTCCTTCTTCCGGCTCGTTCTCCATGCTGGGGCGAAAAGATGTCCCATACCCGGAGAACATAATTTTTTCTGCTCGTTTTCACGGCAAGAAGGATGGCAACCGGAGAACCGGTTGCAGCTGCCAGGCTATACGCAGCAGAAGGCAACCGCACCTGAGAACCGAGAAAGGTAACCGAAGCATGGGGCCCTTTGGTGTAGCGGTCTCCCATTATTGTTACTACTTCCCCATTTTGGAGCGCGGTGGTAGCTTCAACCATTCCACCAAGAAAACCATCGCTTCGAATGATAGTAAAGGGACACGGTTCATTGCGCAGATCAAAATAATGTTTGGCAACCGCTTCCTGCTCATACTGCATCAGAGAATTGACCGGTACTCCGAGTTCGGTAATATGAGAAAAGGCAGTCTGCCAGTTCCCGACATGGGCGGTTAGCAGAACAAGTCCCTTACCCTGCCCTACAGCATCAAGAAGCTCTTCTTTGCCGACAAGGTTTCCATATAATCGCGAACCCTTCTTAATGCCAAGCCAACCACGGTCAACCAGAACCCTGCCGAAAGAATGCACAATATGGAAGGTGTCGCAAATGCTTTGCAACCATCCACGGCCCGTAAACCTCCTGCTTCGATAGGGTATGGTAAGCTGGTGAATGTGCCTGCTGAAAAGCACATAGGTGAAAATCACAGGTACTAAAAGGACATATGCGCCGAAATGGCCAAAAAGATAGAGAGTGACATAAAAAACTCCATGTCCGAGGGCCTCAAGTCTCTTTAACAGGGTGCGCTCATTGAAAATCACTCGTTGCCCGCTGCCTCATAGCTTGACGCCACTGCCCTGACCTTTACGACGCCGAAATATGTTATTGTTCCCAGGAGTATGCCTAAAATTGGACCCACAAACAAGGAACCAAGAAACCACTCCCACAATCTGAGATGAACCTGGACCACCATGGTTTCCCAGGAAATATCCCATAAAAAGCGGCCGTTTCTCATGAAGTACCCGGCCTGCATGCAAATCACAGGAATTAGGGGCGGCATGCAGAATTGGCTCGCCGCCACGGCTGCCACTTTATTCAGATGTAGCTTGTGGGCCACATAAACGATAGTCACAGTGTGTATGGCTAGAAGAGGCAGGGCCCCGAGAAAGACCCCCATCCAGACCGCGATTGCAAGCTGGAACGCGGAATTATGCTCCAGGCAGATCCTTTTCAGAAGACGGACTGGGTGGAACAGCGACAGTTTCTCTTTTTTCCAGCCATTTTCGGAGATCTCCTGGCGCATCAGGCGCCGATGGGGCCACGGGGTGAGCGCCCGCAATACCAGCCTGGTATGGAGTATGGTGAGACGAAAATTATCCTTAATCTGATGAAAATGGCTGACCCTGTCGTCTCCCTTGGGGTAATGGACCGATACCGGCACGGATCTGACCGGTATACCAGCCCATGCTGCCCTGGTAAGCACCTCCACTTCAAAATCATAACGCCTTGAGCGTATGGGTAGTCTGAGAAGCAAAGAAATTGGATAAAGCCTGAAGCCGCTCTGGGTATCAGGAAGGTCTCGGCCGCACTCCAGCCTTACCCAAAAATTTGAAAACACCCTGCCAAACAAGCTTGCGCGCGGCGCAGTCGTTTTGTCCATTTTTCTTGCGCCGATCACGATAGCAGGCCATTGGCGTCGTGCCTCTTCCACAAGCAAAACAACCTCGGCAGGATCGTGCTGGCCGTCTGCGTCCAGGGTGATAATGGCGTCCAAGCCATCTGCAATCGCTTTTTGTGCACCGGCAAGAATTGCACCGCCTTTACCCCTATTCTTATCGAGCCGCAGGACTTGACAAGACAAATCCTCAACAGCATGAGCACCAGCGTCGGTACTACCGTCGTCAACCACAAGCACCGGCCATCCGGCAGCCAGAGCCTTCTTGGTCACCTCCCTGAGGGTAGCGGCGTGGTTATACACCGGGATAACGAGTACTATTTTGGAGAGGTGGCTACTGGTCATTTTCTCCTTTTACGGACCAAAAAGTCCCACATTGGTCCTACATGGCCGTGATTATGTAAGTGCTTTATTCTGTCCTCCATCACCGAGGCAGGGAATATCCTGTCGAAACGTCCGGCCCATGCCTTGCGCAATTGTTTGTTAAGCTCTTGTTCCTCTATCTTAGGGGAAAAATAATATACCGGTTCTCGCATGGGCTGGTCCCTGGTTATAATTCCTTCAGCAATAGCCCTTTCAAATATGGCAGTACCAGGCAATATCCGTATGCCGGCAAAGGCAAAGGCCACGGATCCGTTAAGGCTCTCAAGATTTTGAATCCCTTCCGCCAAGGTGCCCCTATCTTCATCAGGCCCGCCAAAGATGATGAAGTGGGCGCAAGGTATTGCCAAGGAATGGGCCAGATCATTGGCATGCTTCACATCATCAAAGGCAAAACCTTTATGAAGGCCGGCAAGTGTTTGGTCGCAACCGGCGTCCGTCCCCAGTTCCATGGCACTCAACCCTGATCGTTTAAGGAGCATGAGCGTATCCTTTTCAAATCCTTGCGGTCTGAAAAAAGCGCACCAAGGCGTCGTGTTGCCGGCACGGATAAGCGCCTCGGCAACCTTTAAATAATGGCCTTTGGGATCATTGAACACCGAATCGGTAAAAAAGATATAATCGGCGCCAAAATCCCTCACTGCCCGCATGACATTATGTGCCACAGCTTCAGGATCCTGAAATCTATACCGTCGTCCTTCAAGGGATGGATACGAACAGTAGCCGCAAGTATATGGGCAGCCGCGCTTGGTCTGCACATTGAGCATGCCGCCCCATGCAAGGTAATAATCTGCGATTTTCCGGTCATATTGTACCGGCGACCAGGGGTTTTTAGCTGGATTCGACCTGAAAATCTTCTTTGCAGGTGGATCTCCGGACTCAATGCACCCGGCAAGCCAGGGCAAAAGAAGCTCACCTTCTCCCACGATGCCATAATCGGCGTCGAGAAGTGAGAGTAGTTCGTCAGGCAGGATGGAAAAAGCCGGGCCGCCCAGCACAACAGGGGCTGAACTATAATGACGGACCAAGGTCATAATATCAATAACCTCGGAAATATAGGTTTCCTTGGACGTGCTGTCCACTGTATCAAGATTGCGGATGGACAGGCCGACCAGCATGGGATGAGAAGAGGTTAATACACTCTTTAGCCCCTCTATTCCACCATTTGCCAGGATATCATAATGAACTGTCTTATGACCGGCCTCTTCCATGGCGCCTGCCAGGTGGGCAATGCCCAGGGGGTAGACCGGGTAGGGGGTTACTACCTGGTTGGTTGAGATGAGAAGGCAATCAATTCCCATCAGCCGACTCTCTGGCCCAACTGCCAATCACGGCGCCGCTCGGCAAGCCGCGGTGAAGCTTTATAGGTGTTGTCCGCGATTTCCTTTTTTACAACAGCATGAAACAAACGGGCCATGCGCAGGGACTGGGAGGTGTCTTTATAAAAAGTTTCCCAGGCGTAATGGTACATCTCCTGCAGCTTGTCGGGCGTCATTTTTTGCGGTTTGAAACAGACCTCGGCCGTTGTGTAACGGCTCCAGTCCTTATGAAGGATCCGCCCTTCCTTTTCATACTGGACGGTGACAGGGGTATGCGGAAATGGGGTGAGTATGGAAAACTCCGCCATGTCCACATCTATTTCAAGGAGAAAATCAACGAGGCGCTTGATGTAATCACCATCCTGGTTATCCGGCCCCAGCAATACAGCGGCCTCAACCCCGATGCCGTGGTCTTTGAGTCTTTTTACCCGGTTACGGATAACGTCCGAGGTATCAAACACAGCCTGATACACATACCAACAACCCGCTTCAGCAGCCTTTGCCACCACATCCTCCTCATCAAGAATGGGATGGCTTATCCATTTTTTCTTGAGCGGTTTCAGGCTCTTGAACAGCTCAAGCACCCATTGCCGATCCTGGGCCAGGGAGTTATCCACCAGGAAGAGGCGATTGTTGTCAATACCGGCGATTTCTTCAACCACCCGGTCAATGGGCCGCGGACGAAATATCCTGCCGCCGAGATAGGCGGTGGCGCAGGGGAAACAGTTAAATCGACAGCCCCGGGAGGCATGGACCAAATCCACCATTTGAACCCCGCGGTATACATAGCGCTCGCGGTTGAGAATATCTCGGCGCGCCGGGCCCACGCTCCCTATTGGTGGAAAATCATGCAGGAAATCATAACATGGCTTAAGCTGTTTTTTCTGCCAATCCTTCAGCACCTCGACAAGACGCCCTCCTTCGACCTCTCCGAGAAAAATTGCGTCCATCTGGGCTGCCACCTCATCGGCATGGAGCATCACGGCAATGCCGCCGGCAATAACTTTTATCCCCTTGTTCCGGTAATTTTTAGCTATCTCAAGCCCCCTTGGAATCTGGCAGGTGAGCATCATGGAAATAGCCACAAGATCGGTATCCCCATTAAAATCAATTGGATCAACGTTCTCATCGATAAAGCAAATGTCGTATTCCGCGGGAAAAGCTGCAGCCATACATACAGGCCCGTGCGGCGGCAAATGAAACTCCGTCTGTTCGGGAATTTTGGGCCATTTTGGATAAATCAAGGTAATTTTCGGCATATGAAACCTTCTTTACAGGTACTCATCAAAACCTGTCCTGGACAATATACTGTTTGTGAGGAATTTGCCTGACTGGACACCGGTTTTTTGGTCCATTCTGATTGCCAAGACCGTGGTTTCTGCATCGAACCAGTCCCCCAGATGTTAAGGCTTTTTCGTAACGAAATCTTTCTCTTCTCTATTTAAGGATCACCCCCCTCCCCAGCTTGTAGGAGGGAGGTGTATATACTGCTGCTATGGGACCGCGGGGCAATTCATTGCTTTACAACCTCAAAAAAGGCGGAAACAACCGGACCACCGGCAACATTCGTGGGTACAAAGTCCAGTTCCCCTGCCAGCATGGCATAAAGCTGGGAATCGCCGGCCAGCCAACGTTTTGCCTCTGCTGCAGCTTCTTCAAAAGGATTTTCATGATATACCGAATATACTGGGCCGGTAAGGCCATAGTGGCTGGCCGCTTCAGCAAGAGCGATGTTTGCCAGAGTATAACTGAAAAAAACAGGACTCGCCATATCCAGTCCCTGGGCATACGTTTCACCATAGGCAAGGTCAGTGGCCAGGGAACCGCGCCTGGTCCCACCGATAAGCCCTATTATCTTATCATCATCGATCTTGCACCGTACGTGGTTTATCAAGCCTGCGACTCTAAGGGAGCGGCCCACCTCCACCACGGCAAGCCTGCTCGCCTGGTCCATCCTCCCCCATCTTTTAGGTACAGTTCCCAGAATAGCCAGGATAGCATCGCCAATGATATCAGACTGCAGGTAAGTATTGTCATGCATAATAGACACTTACAAGTACTGTCTAAGGATAGTTTCCATTCCCGGATTACGTCCTTTCCACTTCTGATTATCACTCCCCCTTGCCTGCGGCCTGAGGTCGACAAAGTTGTCCATTCCCACTACCAAGGGTACGGTCGGATTGCTGACACTTTCAGAAAATTCCAATGGAGCCTTAAGGGAAAGATTAAGGTTGGGTGCAGCGCAACTCTCAAGGAAAGAAACAACAAAGATTATCAAAATCCCGATATAAACAAAGGTAGCGGTTGACTTTTTCAAAGATGAAACGTTGTGCCTCATGAAATGCTGCGGAGATTCTTAGGCTGCCTGATCCGGACAATCTGTCAATTACAAGGGATACGAAACATAAAAAATATCTTGGTAGAAACTTTAAAATAGCATTATGTCCAAGGCTGGTCAAGAAAATTGGCCTTGCAAACGCAAACCGATTCTTCATCTCTTGACAGGTGACAGCTGTTCAGCATATAGTTAGCAGTTCTCTTCCTAATGACTTTGCAAAACTATTCTATTAGTAGTTTTTTGTATGGAAACCAGACCCCTTCATAAAAGAATCAGAGATACGCTCTTCTATTATACTGTTCTTTCCTTCATCAAGATTTTACGCCTCTTGCCAAGGAAACCGGCGATTTTCATGATGAGACTGGTTGGCCGTCTTCTCTTCCAAATCCTAGGCCGCGAGCGCCGCCGTACCGTGCGGCACTTAACCGTGGCATATGGCGAAGAAAAAAGCGAAAAAGAGATACAGGCCATGGCCAAACAGGTCTTTCTCCATTTCATCACCACAATTGTCGATCTCATCCAGATGCCGAAACTGCTCAACAAGGGTCTTGACCATCTCATTACCAGTGAAGGTATGGAGCATATTAATAAAGCCATGGCAAGTGGCAGGGGCACTATTATGATCACCGGTCATTTCGGTAATTGGGAACTTTTAGGGGCCTGGTTAGTGCGACACGGCATCCCGTTAAAGGTGGTGGGCACAACATTATATGATCCACGCCTTGATAAAATAGTAGTGGAAACAAGGAATTGTGCAGGCTATACTAATATACCAAGAGGCAAAGGCACCAGGGAGATTATTCGCAGCCTCAAGGAGGGAGCAGCCATCGGCATGCTGATTGATCAGGATACACGGGTGCAGGGAGATTTTGTAAACTTTTATGGCAAACCGACCTATACACCCACCGGTCCCGCCGTGCTGGCCCGGAAATTTAATATCCCGATTATCCCTATATTCATGTGGATGCGCGATGATTTCACCTATCACATTGAATGCGGCAAGCCTCTTGCTCTGGTCAAAACGGACAATGGAGAAAACGATATCGTAACCAACACTCAGAAATGTTCCGATACCTATGAACAGATCATCCGGAGATTTCCTACGCAGTGGGCCTGGATGCACCAACGGTGGAAGACCAAGCCTGACTTAGGGCAGGTTGAACAAAAAACACAGTAATCCGAACCTAAAAGGGGCCTTGAACCATGCAAAAAATCCTTTCTATTGTTTTAGTCTTCCTGTTGAGCTTTTCCCTGCTCACTTCCTGCAAAGACAATAAAGTGTCTGAACAACTGGAAAAAGTGGAGAAAAAAGTGGACCAAGTAACCGATGATACTGCCAGGACTGTGAGCAAAAAGATCAAAACGCCGCTCCAGAAGGCAAGAGATGCGGCCGCGGCGGGCGAAGATCGATTGGAAGAAATTGGTGACGCCGTTGCTGGCAAATAACGCAAACCTATTTTAATGTCATATTATGATCAATGCACTGCAGGTAATCGCTGAACGGAAGATAGCAGAGGCCATCCAGAACGGCACTCTGAACACAGAAGAGTGGAAAAATAAGCCTTTGCCATTGGAAGATGACCGACTGGTCCCGGAAGATCTGCGCATGGCCTATAAAATTCTGAAGAATGCCGGATTTCTGCCTCCGGAAATAGAGGCCAAGAAGGAAATCCAGAAATTAGAAGACTTGATCGCCAAAACCGAGGATGAACACACCCGCATCAAGCAGCTCAAGAAGCTTGAATTCCTCCTCATCAAGTTGAGCACCATGCGCCAGCGCCCCATCAATCTGGAGGCACATGAAAATTATCATCGGAAGATTACAGAAAGAGTTACGATATCATCAAAAAAGTAGCCCTCTCCCGCTTCAACACGTAAATCAGAATTGATTCTCAATTACCCTGGATTCATGCCCTTGAGAAACACCCGGATGGGAGCCGGGTATCCTTCCACGGTTCTGGCGGGATCATCCGGATCGATAAATTCTGCATAGGACTCAAAGTCCATCCATGGGGTGCGGCGCTGCTCCTGGTTGCTCATGGGATGGCTGTCAAAGATCTCCACCTCAGAAAATCAGCAAACTATTCAATCCTCTTGACATCACTAGGAAATTTTTCCATACTTTTAAATGTAGTACATTAGTAATAGCAGAAATTTCTGCTACCGCATTGCAGTGAAGCGATTACCAAAAAATTGCATTTCCCTTAGCAATTTCTTTCAATAATTTACGCAAACCAAAACCAGCCAAAACTCAACATCCCTTAATAGTAAATGCTCATAATCCCTCTTACTGAAAAGACTACATGGCAAAACCCTCCTTTCATTACCATCGCGTTAATTTTGATAAATTGCTTTGTTTTTTTCTTTATACAAACTAATGAGCACACACACTATGACCAGGCCGCTGAATACTATGTGCAGTCAGGTCTTGCCAGAATTGAGGGGGAGCGCTATGCACAATTCCTCGCTCATGAAAACAGAACCGAAGACTTATCCGCCTTCACAAAAAATCGAAAGAAATTTCCTGAAGGATATCTTTTGAGTGCGATTGAAGGCGATGGTGCATTTATCAAGAAATTGCACAACGATGAAATCATCACTCCACATGAACAAATTTATACAAAATGGAAAGATAGCAGGCGGCTATTGGCTGATAAGCTATCTAAAATTATTTACCTCAATTATGGTCACCGGCCGGCCTATTTTAGTTTAAAAACCTGTTTCACATATATGTTTCTTCACGGCAGCCTGATGCATCTTGTCGGCAATATGATTTTTCTTTGGCTGGTAGGTTCGATACTTGAATTAAGCTGTCATAGGTTGTCTTATATCCTGGGATATCTCGCCACTGGTATTTTTTCATGCTTCTTTTTTTCTGTAATTTATCATGACAGCACAGTTCCCCTTGTAGGAGCTTCAGGGGCTATTGCCGGCTTAATGGGCGCGTTTACTGTTATTTTTGGTAAAGGTCGAGTAAAAATATTTTATTCGCTTGGCTTTTATTTCAATTATGCAAGGATAAGAGCAATTGCTTTACTCCCTTTTTGGCTTGGCAATGAGCTTTTTCAATTGTTTTTCGGAGGTCCCAGCAATGTAGCCTTTGTAGGCCATATTGGCGGATTGATAAGTGGTGCTCTGCTCGGATTTATACATTTAAAAGTTCAGGGACCGGTCGAGGAGGAAAAATTTGCAGAAGAACGAACTCATGAAATTTCCTCTCTTATGGAAAAAGGGATCCGACAATTGGGCGACCTCAATTATGAAGACGCTCGGCAGAGCATGTTGGAAATACTGCGCATTGAACCTTCCAATCTCGAAGTTCGAAAACATCTTTTTACCATTTACAAAAACAAACCCCAAAGCGAAGAATTCCAGAATAATGCTGCGGACCTGTTGACACGCCTCAGCCAGGAAAAGGATTCGTACGATATTCTGCTCAAAACATACAGCGAATACAGCCGACTTAGCACGCCGCTCTTGCCAAAGGAACTTTATAGCCGATTAGGTATTCTCTTTGCTGACCATGGGAATATCAAGGAGGCAGTAACAATTATTACATTTCTCATAAAGCAATCTGTTGATTACCCCAAAATGCCTAACTGTCTTCTGAGTCTGGCAAAGGCCTATCTTAAGAAAAACTTGTCTGACAGAGCCCAAAAATGCTTGCAGGTTCTTCAAAAGAAGTACCCGGAATCACTCGAGACAAAAATCCTCAATGATCTTTTACGTCGTGCTTGAAAAAAGGATAGACCTGTTTAGGAAGAAATTTGTTTCAGATAACTGTGCGCATCCAGTGCCAGTTCATGTTGCGGAAAATTCCGTTGAAGCCCTTTTAATAATTCTTTAGCTTTTGAAGTGTTATTCAATTTTTCATGGAGAGTTTTAGCGACTTGGTAGTAAGCATCTGGTATTAAATCATGCTTGGGATTCGATTTAATGAACCTGATAAAGGCATTTACACCGTGCTTATTTTCCCCCAGTTGTATGAGCCAACCGGCAATTTTATATAGCGTCTGATTATTTGGTTCAAATAGAGGATCGTGGGAAAGACATTCCTTATATATTTTACATGCCTCTATTTTGTTAGACCCCTTGTTCAAAAGTTCGAGATAGTTCTTCCCATGCGTAACCAACTCCGCCGGCCTTTTGCCCTCTTTTAGTAGATTGTAATATTTTCTTGATAGATTTTCGTCGGTAATTTTTCCTTGGGTTTCTTCGGCAATCAGCTTGACAGCTTCATCAATTCTTCCTTCAACCACATAGATATTCACTTCATTAATCAAGTTTTCATATGGATTTTCTTCTATTTTTTGTTTTAAGGCTGTCTGTTCCTTAAAATCACAGTAATCTACATCATAACCGATTTGTTCATGATACTGCAGGAGCACATACCCCATGAGATTATATGTTAGGATAGTGTAATAGTTCTCGGCCAACTGGTAGACAAACTTAAGGATGAAACCGGCCAGGAAGTACTGGGCCAGGCTGGCTAACACCATCGGCGCCCCTGAGAGCAGGAGCAGAAAAAGATGCATCTGAAAATACCTGCCGCCGATCTTGCCGACAAGCGCAATATAATTTTTTGGGTTCAAAGCGCTGACAATGCTGTCGTTAGTAACCAACAACATCATCAATGCAGGGGCGAATATTACTATGAGAATAAGGAACAATATTCCCCCCAGAGGCCCCCAAAAACCAAAGACAAAGAATAATGATGCGCCGATTATACCGAAAAACAGAATCTGCTTAAAAACTTGAGAGAACTTGTCTGTAATCAATTCAAGGGAAAACTTTGGAGGCTCCTGGTTACCGAGACTTGTATTGATAAGAACCGCATAAGAGTATTTGATCAGGGCTGCCCACAAAAAGAAATTAATTATCATGGAGTTAGGAAAAACAATCCCGATCAAGGCAAGAGCTACAATAAAAAATAGAGGCTGTTTCTTAAATGGATAGGTAAAAAACAACGGAAGCCTTTTCCAGAATGGTGTCACTATAGTGCCAACTTCTAGAGGCGTTGCTGGGAAATTACATTTTGGGCAGAAATAAAATTTTTCCTTTTTTGTCATACCTAATTTTTGCGCCTCACGTTTTGAAACACAATGAGGGCAATAAGAGGTCTGACAACGCGAGCATTCAAAATGTGCCTGTTGGGTTGGATGATACTTACAATTAATGCCCATATTTTTCCTCTGCCATTATTTTATTTTTTCAGGGGAAACAAAAATTTGCAGAATAAATAAGTGAAAATCGTATAGTGGCACAATTACCTTTTATTCTATAACAAGCTGCATAAGTTTTCCAGGGAAGTTGGAAACTTTTAAAAGATATCATTCCTAAGAAATGTAAATCACTTCATACTGGTGCGCCCCATTCTTTAGGAGAGCGTTTCCTGTTATTCAGTTTAAAAAATGGTACGCCCAATGATCACCACGAGGTATCAGAAATCAGAATTGATTCTCAATTACCCTGGATTCATGCCCTTGAGAAACACCCGGATGGGAGCCGGGTATCCTTCCACGGTTCTGGCGGGATCATCTGGATCGATAAAATCCGCATAGGACTCAAAGTCCATCCATGGGGTGCGGCGCTGCTCCTGGTTGCTCATGGGATGGCTGTCAAATATCTCAACTTTAGAAAATCCTGCCCGCAGGAGCCAATTGCGCAGGCACGCTCCCGTGGGCACGAAATAGGTACCAGGCACTTTAGCGTAGCGTTCTTCCGGAAACAACGCCACCGGTTCATCGCCTGGAATTCCCTGGGATTCGACAATGAGCATCCCTCCAGGCTTCATTGCCGCGCGCACATCTCTGAGCGCCTCGATTGGGGAGATACGGTGATAGAGAATGCCCATGAGGAAAACCACGTCAAAACTCCCTTGATAAAGCCCCACATCCTCAACTCCCAGCAATTCAATGAACAGATTGTCAAATCCAGCAAGGCTGTTTAGGGTTTTGAAGGCGAAATAATGCTGGAGATAGGGCTCAAAACCCACAACTATGCGGGGTTTATAATGTGCCATGCGGAACATGTAATAACCGTTGTTGCAACCGATGTCTGCAACCACCTTGCCGCGCAGGTCGGGTAGAATTGGCAGTACCCTGTTCCATTTCCGTTCGCTCCGCCACTCCGCATCGATTCCAATGCCAAAAATCTTGAAGGGCCCTTTACGCCAGGGCATAAAAGAACGCAGCACCTCATAGACCTTCTGCCTATCCTGTGTACCAAGCTCATCTTCCCGGCCGAACCGCACAACATTCCCGGATACGTCCACATATCTTGCACGCAGATGCTTGACCGATTCGTACAGTTTACGAAAACGCACTATCCCCTTCTTGGGCTTGGCGAGCCACTCTTCATGCTGTTCTCTCAGTCTGTGGATTTCTTTTTTATGGGGTGTTGGTAGAGCAGTGAGATAGTCCGGTACGTTCATGGGAAATCAGAAAAATACTATTTGACTGCCATATAGGAAACAAAATTAAACCACTGGCTGAAGGTCTCGACCCTTGTAAAGCCGGCCATGTGGAGAAGTTCACGATTTCTTTCAATGGTAAAGGGCTTGAGCACATCCTCAAGGGCTTCCTTTTTACGGGCAATTTCGATCTCGGAATACCCTTGGCCACGCTTGAAATCATAATAAAAATCAACAAAACAGTTATTAAGTTCCAGGTCCTGCAAGATTACTTTCTCGCTGACAACAAGAACTCCGCCCGGCCTTATCGAGCTGTGAATCTTTCGCAGGAAATCCTGTCTCAGGGCTGGTTCAACAAACTGGAGGGTGTAGTTGAGAATTACAGCCCCAGCGCCCTCGAGGTCGGCCTCCATTATATCCTCCTCAATAAATGTGATTTTATCCTGCTTGCCGTACATATCCGCTTTACGTCTTGCTTTTTCAATCATGGCAGTGGAATTGTCTATGCCGACAAAGAGAAGCTCCAAACCATCCAGATGCCTTGCCAGCTCAATCAGAGTAGCGCCGGTGGAGCACCCCAGATCGTATACCCGATCCTTATCTTTGAGATAACGGTTGAGGATCTGACCGGTCATGGAGACTACCTGAGAATAGCCCGGGACAGAACGCAGCAGCATATCGTCAAACACTTCGGCCACCCGTTCGTTGAACTGGAAAATGCCATTTTGTTCGGAATTTTTGAATAGTTCGTCTTTCGCCATATACAGGTTGATTTTTTTAGTTTTTATCCATCAAGGACTTAAAGGGAACAAAAAGCTTCTCCTACAATTTACTTCAATCTTTTTTTCAATTTTAAGGGGTCCACTTTTCTCATTTTTCGCGAATTCTCAATAGTAACAAATCAAACCAATTTTTGAGAACAATAAAAATGTCTCAATTACCGTTACACTGAAAATCCATATTGCAATTTCCTTGACTATGGCGGAATCCGCAGGAGAGAATCAGAATACTCAATCTGCATCAGACAACGCACAAACATTAACAATTATATAGAGGAGAGTTGCCATGTCAGACGAACCAAGGGGAGCCATTCTCCAGCGCGACAAAAAAACATACGCCATAGTACCTCGTACCCCGGTCGGTCTGGTCTCACCGGAAGTTTTCGAATCAATAACCAAGGTGGTGCGGAAGTACAACATCCCCATAATGAAAATAACATCGGGCCACAGGTTGGCGCTGGTCGGCATTAAACCTGAAGATGTAGACCCGATCTGGCATGATCTGAAAATGGACGTGGGCAGGGCCGTTGAATTGTGCGTCCATTATGTGCAGGCCTGCCCTGGAACTGCGGTATGCCGCTACGGCATGCAGGATTCCTTGGGGCTGGGCATGGAACTTGAGAAATTTTTCAATGAAATGGAGCTTCCTGCCAAGGTAAAGATGGGAGTGTCCGGCTGTCCTTTTTGTTGCGGAGAAAGCTATCTCCGTGATGTGGGCGTGATCGGCAAGAAAAAGGGCTGGATCATGGCCTTTGGCGGTAATTCCGGCGGGAAACCAAGGATCGGAGACATCCTGGCTGAAAAGCTCAGTAAAGAGGAAGTAATAGACCTGGTCAAACGCTGCCTGGAATACTACCGGGACAATGGCAAGAAGCGGGAAAGAACCGCACGGTTTATTGAAAGGACCGGTATCGATGCTATGAAAAGCGCTTTATCCCTTTGATTATTTGCCATTGCAGTGCAGGTGCGCCGTGCACGCTGCAAAAGGAACTTTTTATTACAGGGCTTTTTTGCGGAGCAACAACGGCGGTTGTATGAATATTCAGTAATGTTATGAATTTCTCTTGCCAAACTTATTTCATATAACTTATTGATATAATACGTTTTATCTTAAAACATATCCCCAAAAAATCCGTATTTTTTTTGTTTTAAAATTTCACCCAAAAAGTTTATATTAAATTGCTGCATAGAGTTTAATTGACAACGACTTCATGCAATTTTGATTTGACTAAGTAAGCAAGAGGAGAATCTCATGAAAAAGGTAGCACTATCCATTCTGTTTTTGGCGTGTTTTGTCTATCTGATGCCTCAGACAGGCAACGCGGAGATCAACAAGCTCTGCAAAGCTGCAAGCATGGGCAACGACGAACTTGTTGCTCAGTATCTCACTGAAGGCCTTGACATCAATTCCGCTGATAGAAGCGGCACTACTCCCCTTATGTGGGCTGCCGGCCAAGGCCACCTGACCACTGTCCAGCTTCTAGTGCAGCGCGGAGCAGACCTTAATGCAATTGACAATGACGGCCGCACTGCTCTGACCTACGCAGTGATGCCGGTTAACACTACCGATATCATAAACGTTCTCATTGATAATAACGCTGAAATCGACGCCCAGGACAACCAGGGCAGAACCGCTCTTATGGTGGCCATCAACGACATGAAACCGGAAGCCGCTGCACTGCTTATCACCATAGGTGCTGATGTCAATCTGGCTGACAACAACGGCTCCACTTCCCTTATCCATGCATCCATGCGGGGTTATACCGATATTGTCACCCAGCTTCTGCAGAACAACGCTGATGTCAATTCCCAGACAAGTAACGGCAAATCCGCATTGGACAAGGCCGCTAACCCCGAAACCGCTGATCTGCTGCGGAACGCCGGGGCCAACTGATTGCCTGAAAGGCATAAATCCTGCTTTGAGACTGTTACCTAGGGCATCGTTCAAATACGGTGGTAGCAGAACGTAACACGATCGAAGGACAGATGCACATTATTATCCCGTTTCCTTTACCAAAATAGGTGAAGGAAACGGGGTTTTTCTTTGCGCGGATAAATTAAGCAGCACCTTTACCTTCAATAAATCATTCTTGATCGGGCAGCATCCGAAAGGCTGATTCCGGCTGAGCAATACTGCAGATTGTAATTATAGGATCTTGTCAAACCAGAGACAAGCATTACGGGAAGAGAAAAGAGGCACAGCCATTGAATCATTATAGATGGATCAGGAGCAAATTCTTTATTTACATTATACAGCCTTCCAATTAGTTAAATCCCTTGAAAAATTTATTGAAATTCCGGGCATGTCTCAGCTGAGGAACAAAACCAGCATAGTTTCATAAAAAAAAGGACGGCACAGAGGCCGCCCTTTTATGTTTATATTTTAAAAGTTACCTGATGCTAAGGAAAGGTCACATCCAGGTTCGTCATATAGCTCTGGTTACCGCTATTCATGGAACCGGTGGCAAAGCCTATGGTTCCGTAAGTCTGCACCGGCGAAGTATCGGTGTAAGTATTATTGGTGTCGCTGTTCCCGCCTGATTGGACATAACCCGCGGTTATCTGCACATCGCCGCCAACGGTTCTCACCGAGATGTTGACCGTATAGTCGGAACCGGAGCCACCTCTATCTGCAGGTCGGGTAAACGATATCCGTTGTGTGCAATCCTGGCTGTATGGACTATTGAGGTCGATTCTGCCATTGCCGGTGTCGTTGCATTCATAGATGCCGCTGTTCTTGGTTTCCGAAAGAATCAGAGCATAGCCCTGGGTAAGGTTTTCATCAATGTAGAAGTAAGTAACCCAGACGTCGTCATCATAAATGCGTGCATTAACTACGATATCATAGTTCTCAGAGAATGGATCAAATGCAGACGAACTCAATGAGATCCTGGGCGGGTCGCCGTAATCACTAGAACCCTCGCCAAAATAGAGACGGCTTGTGCTGATCCTCCAGGCATCAGAACCATCTCGAATGATATTCCAATCATCATTGATGGAGCCGGAACTCCAGTCTGGTTGGTAATCAGAAAATGTGGAACCGCCGGTTGAGGAACCGCCACAGTTGGTGGGATCAACTACAGATGCTCCTGAAGGAATGCTGCCGGACACGGAACCGCTGGAGTTGGTGAGATAGAAGCCATCGAACCGGAAACCATTCTCCCGCGCCCATATGGTAATGGTATGGGTGCCGGTGCTGTTAACGATTATTCTGGTTGGATTCGGACCGGTATTATGAGGCATACTTGTCCAGTTCCAGTTACTGTTGGATGCCGGTGTTGTGGCGTTCCCGACCATGGAACCGTCAATACCATACCAGAGGGAATTGTCGCCGGTACTGCCATTGTCCTTGCCGCGGAACCAGATGTAATAGGTGCCGGTCTCGGTGAAGTTCAGGTCATATTCTACCGGTGAGCCCGATGGTGAAGAGGTACTGTTGGCAGTGGCATAGAGATACATGCCGCCGTTGCCGTCACCGGATTGCTCGGTAAAGTTGGTGCCGAATACATTGTAGTCTTCGGCCTCAACATAGGTGCCGTTTGGATCGACGTCACAGCCACCGCCGCTTGGTGGTGGTGGAGGCGGTTCACCGCCGCCGGCAGGCTCCGGCATGGCGGCAAGAACAGGCACTGCGATGGTGCTGCTGCCACTGCAGCCGTTCTCAGCAATACAGGGGATATTTATCATATATCCATAGCCTGGTTCAGGATCGCGATATTGTCTACTCTCGTTTTCGCAGGATCGGTAACTTTCGCTGTCCGGCCCGGAATCCTGGTCGGCATTGAACTCGCTCCAGAAGTGGTTAAAGGTACCGCGGCCCGGTGCATATCGTGCGTCAACACAACCCCAAGTTTGGTGATTGGCCGGGAAAGACGGTTTGGCATGGAACGGCGGGACAGCGGCAGCATCGCTGCCGTTATGACAGTCAAAGCACATGCCGTAGTTATAGATATAATCGATGGCCATGCCGCTCAGGGAATGCACCACGCTCCGGTTCGGCGCTCGGCTGTAGTCGCCGTAATAATCGATACGTTCGATTTCAATGGTATGGTTGCCGCTTGGCCCGGAAACCCGCACATGACATTCGGCACAGGCCAACTGAGTCGGTAGTGGTTCATTGCTGCCGTTGTCTCCCGGTGTTGCGGAGCTCCATACCGACCGTGGATCGTTATGGCACCAGGTACAATTACCTGATCGTGCCTCACTGCCGCCGTGATGGGCCTCTTCCGAGCCGGCGCCGTGACAACTCTGACAATTCACCGCTATTCCACCCATGCCTGCACTGATCGTGTCAATGACTTCCTGACGCGAACTGCTGTGACAAGTGGAACAGCTATTCACATGCATAGTCAGGATGGCATCAAAATTACTACCTGCATGGCAATCCGAGCACGGGGTTGTGGTGCTCAGCCTATCATGGTCTGCCGCTCCGTCATGCCCTGTATGGCAATCCTCGCAATCCACCGCTGTGCCGGAGCTTCCGGCTGCGATAGTGTCGATCACTGCCTGGCGGGTGCTGGAATGACATAAACCACAGTCTGATCTATGCAGACTGGAGATGGCATTGAAATTACTGCTGCTATGACAGCTTGAACAGTTCGATGAGGTACTCAAACTATTATGATCACCTGCCGGGTCGGTATGACCGGTATGACAATTCTCACAATTTACCGCAATACCGCCGGAACCGGCATTAATAGTGTTGATTACATCCGTCCGCGTGCTGCTGTGGCAGGTCGCACAGTTGCTGAGATGCAAACCATAGATGGCATTGAAATCGCCACTGCTGTGACAGCTCGAACAGTTGGATGATGTATTCAGGGCATTATGATCACCTGCTGGGTCTGTATGACCGGCATGACAATTATCACAATTTACCGGCACGCCGGCAGGACCAGACCCGGCACTGATGGTGTTTATCACATTTGTTCTTATACTGCCATGACAAGTCGCGCAGTTGTTGAGATGCAATGCATAGATGGCATTGAATTCACCACTGCTATGACAGCCTGAGCAATTTGTTGAAGTACTCAATTTGTTATGATCTGTCGGGCCTTCATGACCGACATGGCAGGCGGAACAATCCACCGGCTGTCCGGCAGCAATGGCTGCCGTAACATCAGGTCGTGTGCTGC
This sequence comes from uncultured Desulfobulbaceae bacterium, assembly GCA_945787445.1. Taxonomy (GTDB): domain Bacteria; phylum Desulfobacterota; class Desulfobulbia; order Desulfobulbales; family CALZHT01; genus CALZHT01. The sequence continues at coordinate 27,333 of CALZHT010000080.1, read as the reverse complement.
TATGACAGGTTGCGCAGGAACCGGTACCGTTAGTGGGCACATCATGGATGGTCTCAATAGAAGCCAGGGTGCCATTTAAAACGGTATGACAGGAGTCGCAACCTGTGTTTTCACTGATCTGGTGGGTATCAAAGCTATGCGGCGCATGGCAGCCGTTACAATCCACCGCAGTGTCGCTAATGCCGGCAGCAATTGTATCAATAACCGCCTGTCTGGTGCTGCTATGACATAATGCACAGTTGCTTTGGTGCGTAGTCTGGATTTCATCAAATGTGCCTGACGTATGGCAGCTCGAACAGTTGCCGGATGTACTCAGCATGTCGTGGTCGCTAACCGGATCGGCATGGCCGCCATGGCAATTCTCACAATTCACCGGCGTGCCTGCAATACCGGTTGAGATAGCAGAGAGGACGTCAGTCCGTGCACTCATATGACAGAGCAGGCAGTCATTATGGTGTAAGGTGTTGATTTCATCCTGGTTGGTGCTCGTATGACATGCAGAGCAATTGGATGATGTACTCATGTCGGTGTGCGTTCTGTTTTGCTCGATATGGCACAATCCGCAACTCGAACCGGTGTTCACCCAGATAGTACCTATATGCAATCGGCTCGGATTGGAAATCTCAATATGCTGGCTCACATGGCAAGACTCACAATCGACCGGAATACCTGCTGGACCTCGTGCTTGAGCAATGGCATTGATAACTTCCGGACGCGTGCTGTTGTGGCATGTTGCGCATCTTTCTACCGGAGTGCCACCCAAGGTCGGTAATGGTGGATGGGTTGAATGAATATAATCAAAAGTCGTACCGTTAATAAAATCCGTATGGCAGACAGAACATGTTTGCGCACCATTCAGGTTATTATGAAGAGCCGGACCATCATGCACTATACTTAATACGCCATGGCAATTCTCGCAATTCACCGCGGTCCCGCCCATGCCGTCTGCGATAGTCTGGACAATTTCTGTTGCTGTGCTGCTGTGGCATAGTGCACAGTTGTTTTGATGGGTTGCATAGATATCGTCAAACAGGCCAGCGGTATGGCACGGCGAACAATTGGGAGAATTGCTCAACATATCATGATCGGCGGCATGACCAACATGACAGTTCTCGCAGTTCACCGGAGTGCCGGCCCTGCCGTTGCTGATGGCCTGGGCAACTTCAGGCCTGGGGCTGGAGTGGCAAAGCGCACAGTCTGAAATATGCAGGCTCAGAATCTCATTGAACGAATCGCTGACATGGCAATTTGAACAGTTTATCGAGGTGGTCAACATATTGTGATCACCTGCCGGATCAACATGACCGGTATGGCAGTTCTCACAATCCACCGGCAGGTTGCCGCCGGCAGACTTACCAAGATCGATAGTGGCCATGACATCAGATCTCGTACTGTTATGGCAGGTCGCACAATCACTCAGATGGGTCGTCAAGATTGCATCAAATGTACCGCTGGTGTGACAACTCGAACAGTTCGTTGATGTGCGCAGATTATCGTGATCAGTCGGACCATGGCCGCTATGGCAGTTCTCACAGTTCACCGGGGTGCCGGCCATACCATTGCTGATGGTCTGATCAACATCCGTCCTCGGGCTGCTGTGACAGGTCCCACAGTCATTGAGATGCAGTGCATAGATATCATCAATAGTTCCGCTGACATGGCAAGTTGAGCAATTCGGTGAGGTGGACAGCATATCGTGGTCGGTGCCGTGGGGAACATGGCAGTTCTCGCAATTCTGCATCACACCGGCGAGACCGGCGCCATTACCGATTGCATCCTGCACTTCCGATCTCGGGCTGCTATGGCAGATCTGACAATCATTCACATGCAGGGTGAGGATCTCTGAAAAGTTGGTGCTGACATGGCACTCGGAACAATTCACCGAGGTCTCAAGATTATCGTGATCGTTTTCATGACCGCCGCCATGGCAATCGCGGCAGTTCACCGGCTGGTTATCTCCGTTGGTTTTGCCAAGGTCAATGGTGGCAAGGGTATTGGTGACAAGCAACGAATCCGTTGACGTCGGCACGTGGCACTTCGCACAGTCATTGAGATGCACAGACTTAATGAAGGAGAACGAACCGGTGAAATGGCAGCCTAAACATGGCGTTGTGGTGGACAGGTTATTATGGGCTGCGATTTCATCATGCGTACTATGGCAGCCCTCACAGTTCACCGGCGTACCGGCCTTGCCGGCATCGATCGTATCGATCACCGCCTGTCTTGTACTGGTATGGCAGAGCGTGCAGTCGGCCTGATGGGTGGTAAGTATTTCGTCAAAGGTACCGGTGACATGACAGGTCGAGCAGTTTGCAGATGCGCTCAACATATCATGATCCGCAGTGCCGTCATGGGTGGTATGGCAGTTCTCACAGTTTACTGGCGTACCTACCCTGCCGGCATCGATGGTATCGATTACCACCTGGCGGGTGCTGGTGTGGCACACTGTACAATCCAACAGATGGGTAGTGAGAATTTCATCAAAGGTACCGCTGACATGGCAGGTCGAACAGTTCGCAGATGTGCTCACCATATCATGATCCGTGGCGCCGTCATGGGCTGTATGGCAGTTCTCGCAGTTTACCGACGTCCCTGCCCTGCCGGCATCAATGGTGTCGATTACCGCCTGGCGGGTGCTGCTGTGGCACAAGGTACAGTCGGCCTGATGGGTGGTCAGGATCGCATTGAAATCAGCGGTAGCGTGACAGGTTGAGCAGTTTACGGACGTGCTCAGGCTGTTGTGATCTGTCGGACCGTCGTGTGAATCATGACAGTTCTCGCAATTTACCGCAGTGCCGGCCATTCCGGCAGCGATTGTATCACTGATCCGTGGAACGGTGCTGCTGTGACACGTTGCGCAGTCAGTCCGGTGCACCGTATAAATATCGTCAAATGAAGTACTGGTATGACAGGTTGAGCAGTTTGCCGAGGTGGACAGCATATCGTGGTCGGCAGCATGGCCGAGATGGCAGCTTTCGCAGTTAACTGCGGTGCCGGCCCTGCCATCGTTGATCGCCTGAACAACTTCCGGCCTGGTGCTGCTATGACACAGGGTACAATCCGACATATGAGTGCCGAGTATCATATCGAACGTATTGGTGAAATGACAGCTCGAGCAGTTGGCGGATGTGCTCAAATTTTCATGGATTGCCGGCCCGTCATGGGGAGCGTGGCAATTTTCGCAATTCACCGGGGTACCGGCCTTGCCGTCGTTGATGGTTTCGATGACCGCCTGGCGTGTATTGGTATGACACAAGGTGCAGTCGGCCTGATGGGTGGTCAGGATTGCATTAAAGTCCCCGGTGGTATGACAGGTCGAGCAGTTCACCGAGGTGGACAGCATATCGTGGTCTGTTTCACCTTCATGGGCGGTGTGGCAGTTTTCACAGTTTACCGGAACACCGCCGGCGCCTTGACCTGTGTTGATTGTATCAATGACCGCCTGTCTGGTGCTGCTGTGGCACAATGCACAATCGGACCGGTGGGTGGTCAGGATTGCATTAAAGTCCCCGGTGGTATGACAGGTTGAACAGTTCACCGCGGCGGACACATTATTATGATCACCTGCCGGATCAGCATGGCCGACATGGCAGTTCTCACAATTTACCGCAGTGCCCGCCCTGCCCGCATCAATGGCATCGATAACTGCCTGACGCGTACTGGTATGGCAGAGGGTACAGTCAGCTCGGTGCAGGCTGGAGATATCGTTGAATGTGCCGCTGACATGGCAAGTCGAGCAGTTCGTAGAAGTGGACAGCATGTTATGGTCTGTCGGACCGTCATGGGCAGTATGGCAGTTTTCACAGTTCACTGCAGTGCCGGCAATACCGCTATTGATCGTATCGATCACCGCCTGACGGGTGCTGGTATGGCATACGGTACAATCTGCCTGGTGGGTAGTCAAGATCGCGTTGAAGTCACCGGTGGTATGACAGGTTGAACAGTTCACCGAGGTAGAGAGATTATTATGCGCGGTCGGACCGTCATGGGCGGTGTGGCAGTTTTCACAGTTCACCGGGATGCCGGCAGCTCCCTTGCCAGTATTGATGGTGTTGACCACGTCCGTTCTTGTGCTGGTATGGCATAGCGCACAGTCATACCGGTGGGTGGTCAAGATCGCATTAAAATCACCCGTGGCATGACAGGTTGAACAGTTGACCGAGGTGGACAGCATATTATGGTCCGCTGTGGCATTATGCATATCATGACAGTTCTCACAAGAAACCGGGGTGCCTGCCCTGCCTGCGGTGATCGTATCAACCACGCGCTGTTCAGTGCTTAAATGGCACACTGTACAATCGCTGCGATGGGTGTTGCACAGAGCCTCAAAATTAACAGAATTGTGGCAACCTGAGCAATTAACAGAGGTGATCAAAGCTTCATGAGCCGCTCCGGCCGTATCACAGGTTGCGCCATGGCTAGCGGCGCCGCCACTTGTATGGCAGCCGGCACAGGTTACAGCCTGATTACCGCCGTCACTTCTGCCTTGCTGAATAATGCCTGAAACAATGGTATTGGCGCTTTCATGGCAAAGGGTGCAATTATTGTTATGAGTATCGGTTATATTTGCTGTATGGCATGAAGAACATTGGGCAGGGGTTGCGGAAACATTGTCGTGCTGGGGGAGATGGTTGAAAAAGTCGTGGCACTGCCAACAATCAACGCTGGTGCCGCCTGATCCCATTCCCTGGGTAATTGCGGCATCATAACGGGCATTGAAAAGGGGACCGTCAGGGGTATGACAGAGTTCACAATCAATTGCCCGGTTGTCCGTATGTTCAATGCGGACATTGGCATCATGGCACTGGCCGCATACCGAACCTGGAACGATTGTATTATTATGCTGGACGGTATGGGGAGAGGAGCCGACACCTGAGCTGTGGCAAGCAGCACATTCCACTGCCCGGGCATGAGCGGTTTGAGGAGAGGAGAGTTGTAGAAAAAATCCAAGTGATATGAACAGTAAGAAGATGAATAATCCAGAATACGGACGCCATTTGAGTGTTATATAACCAGACTTTTCCATTTTCCTTCCCCTTTTTTTGTTTTTCTGCCCTAAAAACGTAACCTAAGGCGCTTTATAAGCATTACTATTTAAGTTACTAAAAACACTTAAAAAAACTACAATTTACCCAGATTATAGTTAGAATCAGAATACCATATGTGCATTAATTTGACAATAGAAATGTTAAATATAATTTACATTATGATTTACAATATTACTTAGAAACTGTAAGGACACTATTCCGTGAAAGGAAAAGAAAAATTTCTTATACTTATTCTTTTGCTTTTGAGAGGATGATGGTCAAAAGTAGACCGGGGGACATGCAGTGAACATTTTTTGAAACTCCTTACGGTGACACTGGAAAGGGATCACCGCTTTACCTGGACGGGTTGCGAGGGATACACCTTGAAGTACTCCATAAAAAGGATATAGGAATACATGTCCGCACTTGGTTTTAGAAGGCGAATAACAATTTTGTTTTGATTTTTCCTCGAAAAACGTTTAAGGTTAAAATTATTATTTATAATTATATTGTAAATAAATGTATTCAATAATTGACAATAATCATTGCGCAAAGGCAGATTGGATATATAGAGTTACCATTGATGGTGATATGCTTTTTGTGGTTACGTAAACAAATGGGAGGAGAATGTTATGAAAAAAACAGCGCTTTGTATTCTGTTTATTGCGTGCTTTGTCTATCTAATACCGCAGACAACCAACGCGGATATCAATAAGCTCTGCAAGGCTTCAAGCATGGGCAACGACGAACTTGTTGCCCAATATCTAACTGAAGGTCTTGACATCAATTCCGCTGACAGAAGCGGCACCACTCCCCTCATGTGGGCAGCCGGCCTGGGCCACCTGACCACTGTCCAGCTTCTTGTACAAAGAGGTGCAGACCTTAAGGCCATGGACAATGATGGCCGCACTGCTCTGACCTACGCGATATTGCCGGCTGCTCCTGCCGACATTATAAACGTTCTCACAGACAATAACGCTGACATGAACGCCCAGGACAACCAGGGCAGAACCGCTCTTATGGTGGCCATCAACGACCAGAAACCGGAAGCCGCCGCACTGCTCATCACAAAAGGTGCTGATGTTAACCTGGCTGACAATAACGGCTTCACCTCCCTTATTTATGCGTCCATGCGCGGCTACACCGATATCGTCACCCAGCTTTTACAGAACAACGCCGCTGTCAATGCCCAGACGAGCAAAGGCGAATCCGCCTTGGACAAGGCGGCCAATCCCGAGATTGCTGATCTGCTGAGCAATGCCGGGGCAAACTAGTTTCCAACCGGAAACGCCCTTTTTGCCGAATCTCTGCATCGATCTGCGAAATTGCCAGTTTCCGAATTGGAAACAACTTGTTTCAGCATCCGCAAAATCTACGATTTTTCGGGTGGGAACAAACTAACTGCCTGAAAAGTCGGTTTCAGAGTATTGCTTCTCTTCAGCATAATACTCGTTGAACCCGATAATTTCTTTAAGAACGGCAAGGTCCAGTAACAATTCAGCAGGATGTTTTCCTGCCTTAAGACTGTCCAGGGCAGCGATCATGGCCTTGGCAGCCGCACTTAACATGGTTAAAGGGTAGGCCGCAATTGCAAACCCCATTTCCTCCAACTGTTCGGGCGGAAGAAATGGGGTTTTTCCTTGTTCGAGCATATTCGCCATTTTAGGGCCCGGGACACGCCGGCAATAGGTGCGCATTTCTTCTTCCGACTCAGGTGCCTCCAGAAAGGTAACATCCACCCCGTAGTCCCAGAAGGCTTGGATTCGCCACAAAGCCTCTTCCAGGCCATATTCTTGCCGCGCATCGGTTCTGGCCATTATCAGAATGTCAGCCCCTTCTTCCCTTGCGTCCACCGCAGCGCGGATTCTGTTCAGTGCATCATTTCTGCCGACAACCTGCTTCCCTTTGGTATGACCGCAACGCTTGGGCGCCACTTGGTCCTCAATCATAATGCAGGCAAAACCTGCCTTGGCATATTCCCTCACCGTCCGCTTCACATTAAGTGCGTTGCCGTAACCCGTATCACCATCACCGATAACCGGGATGGAAACGGCGCTGGTGATATTCCGGCCCTGGTCGATCATTTCCCCGAAGGAAATCAGGCCGGTATCCGGCAAACCGAGCCTGGCGGCGGAGACTGCAAAACCACTCATAAAAGTAAGCGGAAAACCGGCCTGCTCGATGAGTTTTGCGGAAAGCGCATCAAAACAGCAGGGCATGACAAGCAGTCCAGGCTGTTGCAGAAGGTCTTTTAGTATTTCGGTTTGATTGGCAATCATTTTCCCGGCAGAGAAATTTTCTTATCCGGCTTCAGTTCCTTGTTTTCCCTATAAAGCAATATTGTTTTCCCAAGAACTTGAACTAATGCGGCTTTAGCCTTCTGCGCGAGTGCTGATGCCGCTTCATGCCTTTCTATCGGGCAGCTTTCCAAGAGTTTCACCTTGATAAGTTCTCTGGGCCCAAGTGTATCATTAACCGACTTCATTAGATTGTCGGAAAGGCCTTCCTTGCCGATCAGCACAACCGGGGTCAGGTGATGTCCCAGACCCCGCAGATAGCGGGCCTGTTTCCCAGTCAGTTTTTTTCCTGCAGCTTTATTTTTCTCAGCCATTACCATTCACCATCTTTTTCCTAGAAAAGATTGGAAAAAATTTCGTAGCCTCCCACATAAGTGCCGATCATGCTCCCGAAGCCGGGGAGCAGAAAAACAAGAAATATCCGCAACAGTTTATTGCGCCACCAACCTCGCACCGAAGCAATATCTTCCAATACTGTCTCAAATTCCATCACCACCGGTGGCTGCACCATGGCCTGCACAAAGGCAGTGACATAGCCCGCTCCGATTACCGGAGTCAGGCTGGTAACCGGGGCGGCCACAAAGGCGCTGATCACGGTGAGCGGGTGGGCAAAGGCAAGAATGGCGCCGATGGAGGTGGGAATGCCGTTGGCAAGAACCCAATACAACAGGTTTTCACCGGCCACGGCTCCGCCTTTCTTCCAGGCGATAAAGCCAAGAGCCCCTAAAATACAGGCAGGAATTGCCCAGCCTATTATTTTCCAGATGGGCGATACAGGCGGCACGGTGTTGATTTCCTCCATCAGGTCTTTCCTGTCTTCATAGAGCGCCTTCTTAATCCCCTCAACATGGCCGGCGCCGACCACCGCCACTATTTTTCTGCCCGTAGTCTCTTTGGTCTTTTCCGCCAGAAAGGTGTCACGCTCATCGATGAGCACCCTTTTCATCTCCGGCATGGCCTGGCCCAGTTCATTCATTAATTCAGAAAGGACATCGGTCTCCCTGAGTTCGGTGAGTTTTTCTTCAGTGATCTCCATCCCTTCAAACATGCTGGCAAACAAACTTGCCAGGAGATAGCCTTTCTTGAAAAAGGAAGTGGATTTCCAGGCCCTGCGCATGGTTACTCTGACATCACGGTCACAGAGGGCAATAGGTATGTTGTATTCTTTCGCCACTTGAGTGGCCACCAGCAATTCGGTACCCGGCATTACTCCCAGCTGATCACCCAGTTTTTTCTGATAGGAAGCAAGAACCAGGTTGGCAAGCAAGGTGCTCAATTGCTTGCGGTATATTATCTCTTTTCATACCTCTTTTCATCGAGTTCCACACAGACGTGATCAGGCCTCTCCCTGGAAATGACTTCCCGGACAAGGTCAGCGGATTTTCGAGAAATATGGGCGGTGCCGACAAGGATGATCTGGCGATCACCGAGGGTGCAAAAGTGAACGTCAGACGGGTAGGTATTTTCTGTGTCGCAAGCTTGCGCTTCTATCATAATTGATTATTCCATATTTTTTTAAAATGATTATTGTAATGGCAACACTCAAAAGGACAAAAATATTTTTTGCAACTAAAATGGATCTCTTTATTTTGCTTTGACCACCATATCCTTTTGAGTATTGTTATTCCCTAAATGAATTGACGCGTAGGGCGCTCAAAATAAAATCAGAACCGGAATGAAATTTTTATTCGGAGAAACATGAATAGGATCCATCTCCTGCTTATCCTTTTTCTTCTCTCATTTTCAGGATGTGCTTCTCCAGGAAAATCAATTCAACAGGCCGATCGGGCGGCCCAGGATATCATATTCCAAGCGCAACAGCAATACCTTGGCAAAACCAATGCCATTTCCATTGCATCGCCATCCGATACCTTCCGTCGGCGCTTGTTTGAACTGCAAGACCTCCCATACAGCGACAGAAGTTCGATTAACAGTAATTTCCTCAAGTCCCCTGAAAAATGGCTATTTTCTGCCAAGGAAACAGAAAGAGAAAGTGAAACGGAACCTCCCGGGGAGGACACAACCCCAATCACACTGAGCTTAATCCAGGCATTACAGATCGGGGCACGCAACAGCCGCCAATACCAAACTCTGAAAGAGGACATTTTCGTTGCCGCCCTTGATCTTGATCTTGAAAGACAGGAATTCCGCCATACCTTGACCGGCTTATGGGATACCTTGATAAGCACAGATCTGGGAAGCGACCCGACCATAAGCGGTGTTGAAAATACAGGCTCCCTCTCTTGGAGCAAACGTTTCAAAAGCGGTCTTGAAATCACCACCCTGTTGGGCATCGACCTGGTCAAACTCCTTACCCTTGATAAGGCTTCTTCCTTCGGTATCTTTGCTGATGCAAGCATTTCAATGCCCTTGCTGCGCGGGGCCGGGCGAACGGTTGTGACTGAACCCATGACCCAGGCGGATCGTGAAGTGGTCTATGCAATGTACCGCTTCGAACGTTTCAAAAAAACATATTCCATCCAAGTAACCAGACAGTATCTCACTGTCCTCCAGCAGCTGGAGGAAGTTGCCAACGGCCTGGAAAATTACCGAAACCTTACTGAATCAGCTCTCAGGGTGCGTCGGCTGGCCGATGCGGGGCGTCTTCCGGAAATCCAGCTAGACCAAGCCATCCAGGACTCGCTGCGTGCCAAAAACAGGTTTTTTTCAGCCAAGCAATCGTATAACCGCAGCCTCGATTTCTTCAAATTGGATCTCGGCCTGCCACCTGATGCCGCCATTGAACTCGACTATGATGAACTTAATAAAATTATTGGCATGTTTGATGAATCGTTCCCGCAAAATGATACGCCGGACAGCCCAAGTTCTTTAGAGGATGAGACTGATTACTCGCAAGAACATTTAGTGGTTCCGGAAATATCACTTGATGAAAAGCAGGCAATCGAACTTGCCCTGCACAATCGTCTTGATCTTCGTATATCCCAAGGCAGGGTGTATGACAGGCAACGCGCGGTGATTATTGCGGCGGATGGACTGCTGCCTGAGGCAAGTCTTACGGGCACGGCTAATTTCGGGGAAAGACGATCGATCGCCTCGGCAGGTGAACCCACCGGCCGCCTGCGTCCGGAAAGGGGCAATTATGGAGCCCTCCTCTCACTTGACTTTCCCTTTGATAAAACAGCGGAACGCAACATCCTGCGGACCAGCCTGATCAATCTTGAAGACACAGTGCGTACTATGCAGGAACTTGAAGATCAGATTAAAGTAGATGTTCGCAACCATATCCGCAATCTTTTAATACTGCGGGAGCAAATCCATATCCAGGCCCAGTCCGTTAAAGTGGCCCAACGCAGGGTTGACAGCACGAACCTGCATCTCAAGGCAGGACGCGTGCATATCCGGGACCTGCTTGAGGCGCAAGAGGCCTTGGTGCAGGCGAAAAACAGTCTCTCTGCCTCCCGGACAAATTATAGAATCAGCGAACTTGAACTACAGCAGGACCTTGGAATCCTCCAAGTGGACAACAAAGGCCTTTATCAGGAGTTTCAATTTGATGAACGAAGACAAGAACAGTAAGGAGGATCTATTCCGCCTCCGTCCGAGAGTGTTATGGATTGGGGGTATACTTATCCTTCTAATTATATGGTTCATAGCAAGTGACACGAACACATCGCCCGACAGTGATGCAGACATCGGCGGAGGACCAACCTTCACTGTAGCAAAGGGACCTCTCACCATAAGCGTTATCGAATCGGGTACCATCAAGGCACGGGACCAGGAAGTTATCAAAAGCGAGGTGGAAGGAAGGACAAGCATTCTCTGGCTTATCAAAGAAGGTGAAAATGTGAAAAAAGGAGACCTTCTACTGGAACTTGATGCAAGCCGTTTGGAAAACCAGGCGGTAGATCAGCAAATTAAGCTACAGAACACGGAAGCTGCATACATCCATGCCCGTGAAAATGTGGAAATAGTAAAGAACAAAGGGCTGGAGGACAATGAAAAGGCTGAACTCACGCTTATTTTTGCAAAGCAGGATCTGAAAAAATATGTGGAAGGCGATTTCCCAAAGGAGCTCAATGAGGCGGAATCCAAAATAACGGTGGCGCGGGAAGAATTGCAGCGCGCCAATGATAAGCTCAAATGGTCAAAGGTTCTTTTTAAAGAAAAATTCATTTCCCAGACCGAACTCCTGGCGGATGAACTTGCCACCAAAAGATCTGAACTGGATTTGCAGCTTGCGGAAGAAAATCTCAGCCTTCTTAAAAATTTCACCTACGCACGAAAACTCGCTGAACTGAAGAGTGAAGCAAAACAAGCTGAAATGGCCCTGGAACGCACCAAAATAAAGGTGGCGGCTGACCAGGTGCAGGCCGATGCCGACCTTTTGGCCAAAAAATCAGTGTTTGAACGCGAAAAAAAACAGCTGCAAAAAATCAATGATCAAATAACAAAAACAAAGATATATGCGCCATCCGAAGGCTTGGTTATCTATGCAACTACTGCCCAGGGCAGTTGGAGGGGCAATGCCGACCCTCTTGCGGCAGGCCAGGAAGTCGGCGAACGCCAGGAACTCATTTATCTGCCGAAAACCGCTTCGGTATTGGCGGAGGTTAAAATCCACGAGTCGAATCTGGACAAGGTACGAGTGGGTTTGCCGGTGGAAGTCACAGTGGACGCGGTTCCTGGAAAATCGTTTGACGGCACGGTCGCTTCCATATCTCCCCTTCCGGATGCCACCTCCTTGTGGTTCAATCCTGATCTGAAACTATACAATACCGTGGTTCATTTGGAGGGCAATGGCGCAAATTTGCGAACCGGCATGAGCTGCCGCGCGGAAATCATTATCACCCGCTTTAAGGAGGCGATTTATATCCCGGTCCAGGCTGTAACTCTGGTAAAAGGGCAGCCAACCGTTTTTGTACGACAGGGATCGGATGCAATTCCCAGAAACGTAAAAACAGATCTGGACAACAATCTTATGATACGAATTACCGAGGGGCTCGAACCCGGGGAGGAAATCCTCCTCACCCCCCCTCTAGATGCGGGTTCTTCGCTTAATTAATTCCCATCCGGAAAGTCGATGACTCTAGAAATACTGTTATGAACTCAAGACAGCAAACGACGAACAGCAAAACCGGCACGATCATCAGGCTGGAAAGTGTCGAAAAGGTCTACCATGTGGGCAACGAGGACGTCCGTGCTCTGGCCGGGGTAACCACTACCATTGGATATGGCAGCTTCTGGGCGATAATGGGGCCCAGCGGCTCCGGAAAATCCACCATGCTTAATCTGCTCGGCTGCCTGGACCAACCCACAGCCGGGAAATACTTTTTTGAGGATCAGGATGTAAACCTTCTGGATGACAATGGCTTAAGTGAACTCAGACTCAGAAAACTGGGATTCATCTTCCAAAGCTTCAATCTCATCCCGCAGCTCACCGTCAAAGAGAACATTGAGCTGCCATTGTTTTATCTCAACTGGGACCCGAAAACCACTGCCGGTCGGGCCGCCGATCTTGCGGAAATGGTCGGACTTGGTGACCGCTTCCACCATCGCCCCATGGAGCTGTCCGGCGGCCAGCAGCAGCGCGTCGCCTTTGCCAGGGCGCTGGCCAACAATCCTGAAGTCCTCCTTGCTGACGAACCCACCGGTAACCTTGACTCCACAACCAGTGCTCAGATTATGCAGCTCCTTGTTGACCTGCACAAGAGCGGCAAAACCATCATCATGGTCACCCACGAACATCATCTTGCCGCCTTTGCAGAAAAAAGGCTCCTTATGCGGGACGGCAGAATCGACCATATCGAAGCGTAATTGCTATGATGTACCCTCACCTATTCCAGGAAGTTAAGCTCGGCCTAAAAAACCTTGTTCTCCACGGCCTGCGCTCACTGCTTACCATGTTGGGCATGGTATTCGGGGTGGGCAGCGTAATCGCCATGCTGGCGGTGGGAGAAGGGGCCAATCAGGAAGCTTTAGAACAGATACGACTCCTTGGCAGCAATAATATAATAATACATTCTGCGAAGCCGATTAATGAAGAGAACAAGGCAAAAGGCCGGACTTTCCTAAGCATTTACGGGTTGCTCTATGAAGATGAACACACTATTGGAGATACTTTTGCCAGCGTTGATCGTACCGTGCCGGTAAAAATCATCCGCAAAGAAGGCAGGGTCGGTAAACGCAGCCAGGAGCTTCGGGTTGTAGGAACAACGCCGGCCTGGTTTGAACTGGTCCGGCGACCCATGGTTGCCGGTCGGCCTTTGCTATCGAGGGATATGATAAAAAAAGCCAATGTTGTGGTACTGTCTGAAAGCGCTGCCAAAAAAATTCTTGCTGCTGGAAAAACCATTGGGCAAAAAGTACGAATCGGCGGCAGTTATTATGTAGTGGCCGGTATTGTCAGAAACCTCGCAAGCACCGGCAAAACGATAAAACCCCTGGACCAGGAGATGGATGGTTACATTCCCATCACATCCATGCGGGAACATTTCGGTGATGTGGTTGTCAAGCGCACTGCCGGATCGCGCCTGCGAGAAAAGGTGGAACTGCACCAAGTCATTATCCAGGTCCGTGATATCAATGAGGTCGAAGCAGTTGCTCGTGGCATTTCCACAATGCTGGGCCATTTCCACAAAAATGCCGATTACCGTGTGGAAGTGCCCCTTGCCTTGCTCAGACAGGCAGAAGCGACCAAACGCACCTTTAATATTGTCCTGGGCTCCATCGCAGCCATCAGCTTGTTGGTTGGCGGCATAGGCATAATGAACATAATGCTTGCCTCGGTAACGGAACGGACCAGAGAAATCGGCATTCGCCGGGCCATTGGCGCCAAGCGCAGACAGATTATTACCCAGTTTCTCATCGAAACCGCGGTGCTCTCCAGTTGCGGGGGGCTGATCGGCATTGCCATGGGGCTTTTCATTCCCTGGCTGATAACCCTTTTCGCCGGCTTACCGACCGTAGTAACAACAATGAGCCTCGTTCTTTCCATCGGCATCAGCCTGGCGGTGGGTATTATTTTTGGACTTTATCCTGCCTCCCGGGCCGCCCACCTGGATCCCATTCAGGCCCTGCGCCATGAATAACTTCAGATCTCCAAGCGAACACAGGGCACGGCATCTGCTTTGTCATCGGCCTATTCCCATACCGATGTATAGCGAACAGGCCTCTTTCGCGCATCTGCCCCACCCAGTGATCGCTTACAGGGTGGGAGGAAGCTCTAGCCTTAGTTGTTTAACCCAATTATCGGTTTCGTTCGCTCATGGAGTATCCGTTCATATACGCACATAATTCCAGGACACCGGATGGCCATCCTTATACGGCATATGGCCGTAAAAGATGCGCCGGTCATCGTCAAAGACCAGGTGCAGAAAGAATTTATCACCCTCCCACATGGGTAGCACATCCAGTTGGGAAACCGGGTGCCAGGACAAATCGCCTTCACTGCTTTTCGCAAATGGTGTGCCGCTGAACGTATCAATCCGGAAAATGAAGCCGAGCCAGTCCTCACTGTTGGGGCCGAAACCAGTCCAATTGATAGTGCCGCGCAACAGTATCTCTTCGCATTCAATCCCTGCTTCTTCCCTGATTTCCCTTCGCAAACAGGAAACCACGTCTTCATCCTGATGCATTTTGCCGCCAAGGCCGTTGTATTTATTGAGATGAATATCATCTTTCCTGCTATTCCGGTGGATAAGCAGGGTTTTTGTCCGGTCCTTGGAAAGTATATATCCCAGGGTGCCGATTATGGGTCTATAGATCATATATGACTCTCTTTGCAGATTTTCAAAGATACTCTTTCCCGTTTTTTTTTATTTTTAGAAGCAACGTCTTAATAATACTTACGTTCTTATTTGACAAAGTTTCCTAAAGGCTGCTACATTAGTAGTTGATACTTGACTATTGTTCAAAGAGGGTAACGTTGTTCTTTACCCATTTGTTTATCTAGCAAAAAAGATATTAATCTTTTTCTATTAATTTGAAACCCCATCCAAGCAGCACAAAATAGTATCGCTGCCCAGGGTATTTAATCTTCAAGCACGCAGAGTAATACTTTCTAGGAATTTACGTGAGCATTCTAATTGTTGATGATTCAAAAGTCATCCAGGTTCTGCTTGGCACGACGCTCAAAAAGGCAGGATATACAGACCTTCTGTATGCCAGTTCAGCGCAAGAAACCTATGAGATTCTCGGGATAATAGATAATAAACCCAAACCTCCTCAGATTGACCTGATCCTTATGGACATCGTCATGCCGGTCATTGACGGCATTGAGGCCTGCAGACATATAAAAGACCATGCAAACCTGAAAGACATCCCCATCATCATGGTGACGGCTAAGGACGAATCAGAAGTTCTTCAACTGGCCTTTGCCGGAGGCGCGGTTGACTATATTGTCAAACCCGTTAAAAAACAGGAGCTTCTTGCCCGAGTCCGATCTGTCCTCAAGCTGAAACATGAAATGGATAGCCGTAAGGCAAGAGAAAAGGAGCTGCTGGAGGTCACCCATCAGCTTGAAGAGGCCAACAGGACTCTACAAAGATATTCCTACCTCGATGGCCTCACTGAAGTCAGCAATCGGCGTTATTTTGACGACACGCTTGAAAAAGAATGGAAACGCGCCATGCGTTGCCAGGAAGCAATCTCTCTGATAATGATTGATATTGATTTCTTCAAGCTCTACAACGACTATTACGGGCACCAAGGCGGCGATGACTGCCTCAAGATGGTGGCCAAGACCCTGGCTGACACGATCAAGAGGTCGGTTGACTTCGTGGCCCGGTATGGTGGAGAAGAATTCGCTGCTGTTCTCCCGAACACCGACTTGCCCGGGGCTACGACCGTTGCCCAAAATATGCAAGACGCCATAGCAAAATGTAATATTAAGCATGAAAACTCCAAAATCGGCAAGCTGCTGACCATCAGCATGGGCGTTGCAACCTTGGTCCCGCAAAAAGGATCCGATTGCAGTCGCCTCATCAAATTAGCTGACGACGCCCTCTATCAGGCAAAGGATCAGGGCAGGGACTGCATCAAAGTGGCCTCTAAATGCACTTAGCTAATTGAAGTTCCCCACGGCCTCGCTAGAATTTTTCTTCTCTTAGTCCTTCCAATTACTCCATACTCAGATACAAGAAATTGATTTGTCTCCCGGCACCCTATTTTTCAGTAATGAAAACTTTTGCTTACACAGTTTTTCATATATAGTAGTGTGAACGCCTAAAGCGGGGTGCATTATACTTAACTTTGGGGAGCTAATAGATATCCTGTTCCAGCAGGATTGCGGATAGTTTCACTTGATTTTTCTCTCACCATGGGATTTTGGCAAAATAGATTAGAACAACCGAATTATGAGTTTATTAAGGAAAACAGTTTATGGAAATAATAAAGGATCTCAAAAAGCGGTCCTCCGAACTCACGGATCTACACCACATAATGGCTCTGCTGCAATGGGACCAGGAAGTACAGATTCCAACCAACGCCGCGCAGGATAGGGCCGGCCAGTTGGCCACCTTGAGCACAATTATCCATCGGAAGGAAGTATCCATTGAACTGGGCGACCTGCTTTTGGAAGCGGAAAAACAGATCGCCCACCTTTCCGAAACTGACAGGGCCCTGATCAGGGTCATGCGCAGAAGCTATGACCAGAGCACCAAACTGCCTGAACAGTTTGTGGCCGATTTCAGCAGGCTTACTTCCCAGGCATTGAACGTATGGGTGGAAGCCCGCAAACGTTCGGACTTCAAGATGTTCAGTCCCCTGCTCGAAAAAATTGTCTCCATGTGCCGCGAGCAGGCGGAATATCTCGGGTATACCAACGAACCTTACGACGCTCTCCTGGACCTTTACGAAGAAGGTCTGACCACAACCCAGGTTGCCTCCCTTTTTGAAGAAATCAAAGATCCCCTTACAGAGATGGTACATCGGGCAAAACAGATGCCCCAGCAGGAAATCAACATATCCAAAGATCTCGAGCGCCGTCGCCAAACCGAGTTTGCCGAACAGGCCTTGCAAAAAATCGGTTTTGACTTTACCCGCGGCCGCCAGGATGTTTCGGCCCATCCCTTTACAACTACCATGGGGCATAACGATCGCCGCGTTACCAACCGGTATAATCCCAGAAGTCTGGAATTTATTTTTAGCGCCCTGCACGAAGGCGGCCATGCCCTTTATGAACAAGGCATTTCCAGTGATCTCAACCATACCGCTCTTGACAACGGCGTTTCCCTGGGAATTCATGAATCCCAATCCCGCCTCTGGGAAAACATTATCGGCAGGAGTCTACCTTTTTGGCAAAATTTATATCCGAATCTCAAAGAGCATTTCCCCGGTCTGTTTGATAATCTGTCGATAGAGGAATTCGTCAAAGGGATTAATGTTATTAAGCCCGGTTTGATCCGGGTCGAGGCGGATGAAGTGAGCTACAACCTCCATGTTCTGATCCGCTTTGAAATAGAAAAGGGTCTCATGGAAGGTTCTTTGCCGGTCAAAGATCTGCCAGTGGTCTGGAACCAAAAATACAAAGAATACCTTGATGTGGAGGTTGACTCCGATGCCAATGGCGTTTTGCAGGATATCCACTGGGCCCACGGCAGCCTTGGGTATTTTCCCACCTACACCATCGGCAACATGGCCGCAGCCCAGTTCTGGCACAAATTCACCCAGCTCCACCAGGACTATGAAGCGATTATCGCCGGAGGAACGCTTGAAAAAATCAGGACATGGCTTACAGAAAACATCTACCGGCACGGCAGCGTTTATCAGCCTGCTGAGCTGTTGCAAAAAGTGACAGGAGAAGGGCTCAATCCACAATATTTTCTGGACTATCTCAGACAGAAATTCAGACTTCCTGATCCCATGACGTAATATTGAGGAGATAGAGGAACCCTTGAGAAAATAGTTTGATACCGAGTTAAGTGCCTAAAGTTAAAGGAATATCCGATAAAATCAGCACATTAACTTTAGGCACTCTGCGCAGAACTTACAGAGAACAAAATGCCGTTTTACAATAAATCAACCGCAGAGACCCTTGCCCAACTCGCGTCTTCCGATTCCGGCCTCTCCAGCGGCGAAGTGGAAAAACGATGTGACCGTTACGGCTTGAACGCCCTTGAAACCAGGACAAGCTTCAATCCGTTTCTCATTTTCTTGAGCCAGTTCAAAAGTTTCATCATCTATATACTGCTTTTTGCCGTAGCCATTTCCATTGTTATCGGTGAGTACCTTGATTCCGCCATCATCCTCATCATCCTGCTTGCCAATGCCATTATCGGTTTTTTTCAGGAACTGGGCGCCCATAAATCCCTTGAAGCACTAAAAAAGATAAGCGCCACCCATGCCACGGTCCTGCGGGACGGCAATCTTACTAAACTCGATGCCAAGTATCTTGTCCCCGGTGATGTAATCACTCTGGAACCCGGGGATAAAGTTCCGGCTGACAGCCGCATACTCCATGGCGTCAGGCTGATAGTAGAAGAGGCACCACTCACCGGTGAAAGTGTACCGGTTGAAAAACATTCCGAAATTATCACTAACAATGTACAGATAGGCGACCAGAACAACATGCTCTTTGCCTCCACCTCGGTGGTGAACGGCACAGCCAAGGCGGTGGTTACGGCTACGGGCATGCACACCGAAATAGGCAAAATTACGCAGCTCCTCAAAGAAACAGAGGAAGAGATGACCCCCTTGCAGAGGAGGCTGAACACTTTCGGCAAAAAACTTGGCTTTGTGATTATAGCAATCTGCATCATCGTTTTTCTGCTTTCCTTTGGCAAGGAATACCTTGCCAACGGCGTTTCGGCTCAGACCTTTATTACCTTTTCGTTTTTTGCTATCAGTCTGGCGGTGGCTGCAGTACCCACAGCTCTGCCCGCTGTAGTGACCATCGCCCTCAGTGTGGGAGTGAAAAGGTTGCTCAACAAGAAAGCCCTGGTGCGAAAGCTCGCTTCGGTGGAAACCCTTGGCAGTTGCAATGTTATCTGTACCGACAAGACCGGCACCCTCACCGAAAACCAGATGACGGTGCGCAAGGCATGGACCTTGAATGGTGAAACAGGATTAACCGGCAGTGGGTACACTCCTGAAGGGACGCTCAACCATCCCATTGATCCCCTCCTCTTTCAAATCGGTCTGGCATGCAATAATGCCTCTTTAACTCAAAAGAGTGAGGTTTGGGATATTACCGGCGATCCCACCGAAGCCTCCTTGCTGGTAAGCGCCAAGAAAGCCGGCGTTGACGGCCATTTCGACCGGATGGATGAAATTCCCTTTGACTCCGAGCGCAAGTTGATGAGCGTTCTGGTGCAAAACACGGATGATTACAGGATGTATACCAAAGGTGCACCGGATCAGGTACTCATGCAGGCCAAATTTGCCCTGGCAGACAACACGATCATTGCGCTTACCGATGAGATACGGCAAAAAATAGTCGACCGCAACGATCACTATGGTTCCCAGGCCATGCGGGTACTGGCCTTTGCCTACAAAGACCTGAAAGATCCGACGGAGTTTGTTGAGGAGGACCTTATTTTCGTTGGACTGCAGGCCATGATCGATCCGCCCAGAACCGATGTGATTGAAGCAATCAAAACAACCAAGCAGGCCGGCATCAGAACCATTATGATCACCGGGGATTACAAAGCAACCGCCAAAGCCATTGCCAATGAAATAGATATTCAAGGAAATATCCTTTCCGGCAGCGAGCTGGATACGATGACCGATGATCAGCTGACCGTGGCCCTCCGGGAAAACACCAATATCTTTGCCCGGGTTGTTCCGGCCCACAAACAGCGCATCGTGAGCGCCTTGCAGAAATCCGGCCATACAGTTGCCATGACCGGCGACGGCGTTAACGACGCCCCTGCACTGAAAAAAGCCAATATCGGCATTGCAGTGGGCAGCGGCACCGACGTTGCCAAAGAAGCAGCGGACTTTGTCCTCCTTGATGACAGCTTCACCCATATAGTCAATGCCATCGAAGAAGGACGCGGCCTCTACGATAATATCCAGAAATCAATCATGCTGCTGCTTTCAGGAAACCTTGGTGAGGTGCTCATCGTCTTTTTTGCCATCATTCTCGGGTTCAATCTGCCACTCACCGCCATCCTGCTTTTATGGATCAACATGGTGACCGACGGCGCCCCTGCCCTGGCATACAGTGTGGACCCATACGACACCCATATCATGACCAGGAAACCAAGACCTCCCGAAGAAGGCATCCTGCCTCTTCCTCAACTTATGCTTTTAGGGGCTTTGGGAGTCGTAGCCACCATCATAGCACTTATTCTGTTTGGCCTGCATGGTGGCAGATCCAGCAACGAACAGGATATAATCCTGGGCCAAACCATGGTTTTTAATTTCGTGGTATTCTACGAAGGATTACTCATTTTTATCATCAGACGGGGATATAGAGTGAAGCTCTTTACCAACAAATGGATATGGTTTTCCACCGCACTTTTCATTTTCCTGCAGATCATGCTTATGTATACCCCTCTCCATGTCTATTTCAAGATAACGCCATTGCACATAAGCGAAATAACCGTACTCATGGCGGCTGGTATTATCTTTTTCGGCTCCTACCTGTTCTATCAGAACTTTGTTGCCCGGTTGATTTTCGGCAAAACCACGTTTATCGAAACATTGGATAACACTCCATGAAAATTGCCGTTATTTCGGACATCCACAGTAACCTGGAGGCCTTTCAGGAAGTACTCAAGGATATCGATGGATCAGACGTTGATAAGATAATCAGCCTTGGGGACAATATCGGCTATGGACCTGAACCGGAACGCGTGGTCCGGCTGGTGCAGGAGCGCAGCATCATTTCCGTCAAGGGCAATCATGAACTGGCCCTGGCAAGCTCGCTGTATGCCAACCGGATGAATAAAAAAACCCAAAAGTCGCTGCAGATCACCGAGAGCCTTATTTCGGAAGAAACTGCCGATTACTGCAAACTCCTGCCGTCACACCTCATCGAAGAGGATGCCCGGTTCGTGCATGGCTCGCCGCCTGATTCGGAAACCATATATATGTTCAATCCAACTTCAACATGGCTTAAAGAAATTTTCCTCTCTTTCAAGGAACGACTATGTTTCATCGGCCATACCCATAATCTATCCCTCTTTGAGTTCAATGGCGACTCCGGCACCCAAACAAAACTGGAAAAAGGCAATGCAACGCTGTCGTCCGACAAACGTTATATTATCAATGTCGGCAGCGTCGGTCAGCCCCGGGACGGCAACAACAATGCCAAGTATGTCATCTGGCATAAGGATGAAGACCGGATTGAAATACGATACATCCCCTATGATATTGAAGTAACAGCCAACCGGATACTTGATCTGGGTTTTCCCTCCTTCAACGCAACCCGGCTGTATTAGGGAAGAAAGTGCCTAAAGTTTATGGTACCGACTAAAATATTTTTACCACAGAGGACACAGAGAGCACTGAGTAAGATCTTATTTTTTTAAACATTTATCTCTGTGAACTCTGTGTCCTCTGTGGTGAATCAAAACTTTTTGGAAGTCTTTCAAACTTTAGGCACTTATACCGAATTAAAACAATGAGATACATCGGCAGATACAGAATTCAGGGCTTGCTTGGCAAAGGCGGCATGGCCACTGTGTATAAGGTAGAGATGCCGGTTACTGATAAAGTTGTCGCCCTCAAACTCATGACCCCGCCTTCTCTCCTCGTCGATATTATGGGAGAAGAGGAGCTCAAACACCTGTTCATCTCCGAGGCCGTTACCATGACAGGGCTGCACCATCCCAATATTGCCGATGTCTGGGATGTTGACGAGCATGACGGAAAACCGTTTTTTATCATGGAATTCTATTGCAACAATCTCGGCCTCTTCATCGGTGAAACATTCAGGGTTGAGGAGAGATCCAGAGTGCTGGAAGTGGAAAAGGTCTTCCATTATGGCCGGCAGGTCCTTGAGGGTTTAGCCTGTCTGCATCAGGCAGGGATCATCCACCGGGATATCAAACCATACAATATTCTGATCACAGATCAGGACACCGTGAAGATTGCTGATTTCGGCATGTCAAAACTGCACGGCGACCCCTTCCCGGGGCCTGGGAACCTCAAGGTGGGCTCACCATTTTATGCCGCCCCTGAGCAAGAACAAAATCCTGATGACGTAGATGAACGGGCTGATCTTTATTCAACCGGAGTTATGCTCTATCGTATGCTTACCGGCGAACTCCCGGACCATCATGCAGCAGGAGGGAATAAAAGCATTACTATCCTTGACGAAGAATGGGATGATTTTCTGCGTGTTGCTGTGGCAAAAAATCCTGCAGAACGATTCCAGAGTGCAGGGGACATGCTTCATAAGTTGATGGAGCTGGAAAAACGGTGGCACGAAAAGAAAGAAAACGTCTGCCGTTTTTATGTGCCGCCGGAAAATGAGACCACCGGCGACCCCGACGAGAGGAATATTCTCCGCAGTGAGGCCGCAAAAATAAAGCCTAGCAAAGCAAGAAATTACTTCGGTCTCGACAATCTCTGGCGGCCCCTGGCCAGGTTTACGAACGACTTTGAAACACGGGAAGGCGGCATTGTTGTAGACCATACCACCAAGCTTATCTGGCAGCAGGCAGGAACTCCATATCATGTGACCTGGGAGCAAGCCCACCACTATATCGACAGGTTGAATAACGATAGCTTTGCCGGACGGCAAAACTGGCGCCTTCCCACGGTCAACGAGCTCACCTCTCTTTTAACGGTAAAAATGGATATTGGCGATTACTGTATAGATCCGATATTTGACTCCAGCAAAAAATGGCTGTGGAGCGCAGACCGCCGCTCCTATGTTGCTGCCTGGTATGTGAGCATGGACATGGGGTTTGTGGCCTGGCAGGATTTCAGTTGTTACAACTACCTGCGTGCAGTCTGCACAGCCAAATAGAAATTGATCAACTTTAGGCACTTCAAACTTTAGGCACTTTAGGCACTTCGTATAAACATCATAAGGCTCTTAATGGAATTTGCCGAAATAATGGCCACACTTTGGTCCGGGCTGGGATGGCCGCTGCTGCGCCTTGTCTTTTTTGTCTCCCTGGGCCTCATGGTCGCCAATATCATCGAGTCCCTCAACTGGACCCACAGGGTTGCCAAGCTCTCTTCGCCCCTCATCCGGCTTGGCAACCTCTCGGATATCTGCGGGGCCAGCTTTTCCATGGCCTTTTTTTCCGGTATTGCCGCAAACACCATGTTGGCGGAGGCATATGACCAGGGGAAAATGAACAAGCTGGAACTGATATTCGCCAATCTGTTCAACAGCCTGCCCACCTATTTCCTCCACCTGCCCACCATGTTTTTCATAACTATCCCGCTCATTAAAAGCGCGGCCTTCATCTATGTGGGGCTCACATTCGGCGCCGCCTTCCTGAGGACCCTTTGTGTACTCCTGCTCAGCAGGATTATTTTGCCGCGGCCGGCGGAAATCTGTGTGGACTGCAAACTGGAAGAGAATCAGGTGACCGGGATAGGGGATGCAATACCCAAGGCCTGGCAGAGGTTCAAAAAAAGAATCAGGAACATCCTGCTCTACACCGTGCCCATCTATATTGCATTCTACCTTTTCAACAAACTCGGCTACTTCAGGTTACTGGAGCAATATATTGCCGACCATGTCTCCGTCCTTTCATGGCTCCATCCCCAGACTTTCAGCATAATTGTCTTTCATGTTGCAGCGGAATTCACCGCCGGCCTGGCAGCAGCCGGCGCCCTTCTCGATGCCGGCACCCTGGGAAACCGGGAAATCGTTCTGGCCCTTCTGGTCGGCAACATCCTTTCTTCACCGATCCGGGGCTTCCGCTGATCTTTTACAACCAGCTTTTCAGAATAGGCAGCGTAATTGTAGTTGCAACTGTATATTATTTCGTATGAGAGTCGACGGATTCGTAAAAATATTTTTCACCACAGAGGACACAGAGAACACAGAGAGTAAAACCATATTCTTTTTAACAGTTACCTCTGAGACCTTTGTGTGAAAGAGGACTTGTTACGGGTTGAAGCTCCCCGCAGCTACTTGCGTACGCAATCTTTTTGCGTAACCTGCAGGGAATACGTTCGCTGATCGTGTTCACTAAGTACTCAATTTCATAAGTTCGGTGACATATACTGGTCAGTTTCATAGACAAACCACAGAGAGCACAGAGGACACAGAGAATTATATCTTAAACCTTTGAACATGCAAAGCGAAGTGCACCCCTAGGGCACTTCCTTCGGGCGCATTCCCCGCAGGTTACGCTTCTCGTGCGCAAGCGGCTGCAGGGTAAACGAGCGAATGTAAAAAAGTTAAAAACACCTTACATACGGAGATTCCCCTCGGCTTGCCGCGGGGAATCTTCAATTCCGTCCTTGAGTCTTTCAACATTGAAATTGATCAGCAGACCGGTATCCATTCCGGATAATTTCATATATGTCAGCAATTGTGCTTTATGAATGCCTTTTATCCATTCCGGATAATTTCATATATGTCAGCAATTGTGCTTTATGAATGCCTTTGATCTCATCAACCGCCTTAAGTTCAATGATGAGCCGATTTTCTACCAGGATATCTATGCGGTATCCGCAATCAAGCCTGACTCCCTTGTACTCAACTGGTAATGGATGCTCCAGCTTAAAGGCGATTCCTGCTAAATGAAATTCACGAGCAAGGCACTGCTGATATGTTGATTCGAGCAAGCCAGGACCCAAAACACGATGGACCTCTATGGCACATCCAATCACTTTTCCTGTAAAAGGATCCTTCTTCATTTTTCTCTGTGCTCTCTGTGTCCTCTGTGGTAAATATTTTGTGAAATCAACGCCGTCTGGCGCTCCTGAAGAGGATCGAATACAACCTCCACCCCATGGAGCAAACCAAGAGATTGTAAACGCTGTACATGGCAGTTGCCTGGCCCCCGGAAAAGCGATTGGTCTGCAGCGGCAATGGAAAGTCTCGTAGGACCAATCCTGCAAAGAGCATCTCTTTTTCTTTCCGCCAAGGTGCGGCGCACTTTATTAAAAAGCGTGCGGGAAAGAACCAACTCTCCGAAGGAAGGATGGTATGGTCCGGCCACTACATTTTCAGCCAGGGATTCCGTGGGCTGCAGACCCATGCGGACCACCCGGATATCATGTCTGTCAAACAATTTTTTCATTTTTGCCGTGAGGGCAACCGCTTTGGTCAGGGAAAGCGGCTGGTATCTGCCTTGCCTGAAAAGATCTGCCAATCCGCTATTTTTGATGACCAGCACAGGATAAATCCTGACAAAATCCGGGGCCATGATTATAAGTCGCTTTATCCCGGCAAACAGGCGGGCTGAACTATCACCCGGCAGTCCTATCATCAACTGGGCACCTATCCGCACCCCGGCTTGCCTTAAAAAGGCAATGGCCTTTTCCGTATCTTCCGCAGAATGGCCGCGGCCGCTCGCCATGAGGACCTCGGGCGACATGGACTGCACGCCCAGTTCCACGGTATCCACATGGTGATCTTTTAAAAAAGAGGCAATATTTGGATCAATATAATCCGGCCGGGTGGAAATCCGGATGGCATCTACCAGCCCAGCCTTGATAAAAGGCTGTACCGCGCCAAGCAGCCTGTCCTGCAGTTCGAGAGCAATTCCGGTAAAACTGCCGCCGTAAAAGGCGACCTGAACCTTAACTTTTCGGTCCTGCCGCATGAGAGACAATCGTTTGTGTATCTCCTGGGAAACACTAGCCGGGCTGATCCCGTATGAATCGTCCTCTGGCTCTCCGGTAATTTTTTGCTGGTTGCAAAAAATACAGCGATGGGGGCAGCCGCGGTGCGGAATGAAGAAGGGGATAATGTAAGGAGCATACTGCTCGCCCCTAGGTTTGCGGTTTTGGATCAAGGTATTCATGTGCAACAGAAATGGTTATAGCTCCTGGTGTTCAAACTCCTGCAGGGCCGAAGCTGCCGCCCTTTGCTCGGCTTCTTTCTTACTTCTGGCAATGGCGGTGGCAAGATCAACTCCCCGGAACCGCACCGAAACAGTAAAGAGTTTATCATGGTCAGGCCCCTCTTCCTTTTCAAGAATATATTCCGGTGTCTCGTTATAACGCTCCTGCAGGATCTCCTGCAATCTGCTCTTGTAATCAGACAGCAGCATTTTCTCTGGAGTGCTTTGCAGCCAGTCCTGAAATTCACGTTGGAGAAAAACCCTCGCCGCCTCAAAACCACCGTCAAGATACATTGCTCCCACCACCGCCTCAAAAGCGGCGGAGAGGATGGATGGTTTTTCCCTGCCTCCAGAGCCATCTTCGCCTTTGCCCAGGAAGAGAAAATCGCCCAGTTCCAGGGTGCAGGCCATTGTTGCCAGATGGGCTTCATTAACCAACGCGGCCCGCAGCCTGGATAACTCTCCCTCCCGCATCTCCGGGTAGCGATTATACAGCTCATGCCCCACCACCAGGTCAACAACCGCATCACCGAGAAATTCCAGTTTTTCGTTGTCATGGATAAATGATTTGCTCTGTTCCGCTGAAAAGGAGCGATGGATAAGTGACGAAATGGCGATGTGCTTATCGTTAAAAGTAAATCCGAGTCGCTTCTCAAGGTTCTCCAGTTTTTCTCTATTGGTATTTATGAGCGTTTCAATGGTTGTCATTTTCTATATCTCATTACTTGTGGGGATATTAATAGTATTTCCTTTCCTGAACTTTCAACCGCTGTATCCTCTATCCGCGATATCCCGTTCCACAAGGGAATAGCGGCCTAGAAATTCTTTATCTTTTTTGTTGTCAAAAAGACCAACTGTGTTTAAGATGGTCGCTTTCTCAATAAAGGGCGGCGTAGCCAAGCGGCTAAGGCAGCGGTCTGCAAAACCGTTATTCACCGGTTCAAATCCGGTCGCCGCCTCCAGAAATTACAAGGGGTTGTCCATTCACGGCAACCCCTTTTTTTGTTTTCTCCAAAAGATAGCATACCCCTTCCAGTAAATCACTCTGTTGTTTGATGTTGTTTGACATATAAACTCAGAAAAAGAAAAAACGGCGGGAATTGATGGGAATGCCTGGGAATA
>CALZHT010000079.1 GCA_945787445.1 uncultured Desulfobulbaceae bacterium | reverse complement strand
GTTTTCTCAATCAGGCTATAAACATCAAAGACGAAAAGAGCCTCTTTTAAATGCTTTTGTATATACACTTGCCATCCAAATTTTTTATTTTGGTTAAGCGTTTTCGATCAACAAGAAGGTTAAGGGCCTGTTGGACATTTTCTTGCCCTTCTTCATATCGTTGCCGAGTCAACCACCATTTTGTAATACCTTCCAGGGTGTCTGCTGCATTTGGGTGACTGAAGATATAACGCTGTATTGCTAATGAAATCAGTTCAATTTCATGTTCGTGTCTTTCCACGATACAATCTCCTGCTCATATTCCCATTTGCTAATAGCAATGAACAGGCCACTTTTTTCAAAACAAATAAGTTATTGAAATAATAATATATTTCTTACTTGAATAATTCTTAGATGGGTTACAACAGACCCGGCTGGACAGGAGGGATAATGTCCTTTATGCTGTAGGACATTTTATAACTCTATCGGGTCATGAAAACGGGTGTTGGGTCAAATACAACCCAGTGGTAGGGGAAAAAGATTATTACCTGGTTAGAAGGGGCTGAAACTCTATAGTCAGGTTTTATGAGTATTCGGCTTTTCTATTCCGTGTTTCTTTAATAACTTACCAAGAGCCCGACGTTCTTTTCCGGCTCGCTTTGCAGCTTGGGTAACGTTTCCGTTAGCTTCTTGCATCAACAAACGTAAATATCTTTTTTCAAATTGAGTGATAATTTTTGTTTTAGCGTCATTGAAACTGTGCGTAAAAAATTGATCCTGGCGGCGATCAAGCAGACTCTCCCGTCTATCTTTTTTTTGAATTGAGCTTTCGCCCAACTTGATATACGGCCCCTCAGTCAGTACAAATTCACGGTAGAGGATATTTTCCAGTTCCCTGATGTTGCCAGGCCAACTGTAATTTTTCATCCATTCAATTGTCTCTGGGAGTAAAAATTTTTCTGGCCTGCCATATTGTTGTTTGTATTTATTCAAGAAGTAATCAGCCAGCAACTCGATATCACCAGCACGCTGGGAAAGCGGCGGCATTTCAATTGACATGATGTTCAAGCGAAAAAATAAATCCTGACGAAATGCTCCCTGATCAACTAAATCAGACAACTTGGCATTGCTTGCCACGACAACCCTGACATTGGCTTGCCTTTGCTGACAGCAACCCAGAGGCTTATATTGCTGATTTTCTAAAAACCGTAATAAGGCAACTTGGCCCTTCTTGGTAAGGGCTTCCACTTCATCAAGAAATAAAGTTCCTCCCTCTGATTGACTGATGATTCCAGGATATGATTGTTTCGCATCGGTAAATGCACCTTTTTCATGGCCAAACAATTCACTTTCCATCAAACTGTCAGGTATTGCACCGCAGTTAACCGGAATAAAGGGATAATCCTGACGCTCACTCAAATAATGGATTGCCCTGGCCGCCAATTCCTTACCGGTGCCTGTTGCTCCTTCAATTAATACTGGAGCATCGCAACGGGCAATTTTTTTTATCTGGGACAAAACAAACAAAAAAGGCGGAGAGCTTCCAACCAAATTGAAAGCAATAAATTCTTCCAATATCCTAGCATCAATTGGAGTTTCAGGAATAATTTGGTACTTTGCGTACAATCGATCCAACCGCAGGGCAAATTCGTTATCTGGGAAAGGCCAGCACAAAAACTCGTTGCTATAATCTAAGAGATTTATATTTGAATTATTCTCAGGAGTTTGAATAATGCTCAATACAGGCTTTGCCTTGATTTTAGTTAGAGCCGAATGCATCCTCACATGCAAACTTTTACGATTGCTCAAGGGGAAAACGTATACATTGTTCGAGTAGTCGGAATGTATATCGAGCAAATCATCATATCCAAATACCCCGACGTTTTGATAACCAAGGCTATTCAATCTTTCATTGATAGTTCCACAGAAATTTTGAGGACCTAAAGAAACCAGAGCTATTGGGACCTTTTTCGTATCCACCATAACTCCCTCTCTAATCTAATGTTCTTTTAGAAATCTTTCTTAGCTCAACTATGCTGTTGTGGATATTTGTTGACAGGTGTCTTTTTAGAAAAAAAGAAAATTATTTATTGCCTCGTCAAACCAACGAGTTTCAATAGAGGCTCCAAACTATCACTCCTTTCTTCACAGCAAATTTGGCTTTTTCTTCTTTGCTTATTGAATACAAAAGATTGTTAATCTTCCCCTGTTCATCTTGTATTCGATAAGAAAAATAAATGTCAAGCTTTTTTAAGATATTTGTTTGTTAGAAACAATAAGAGACAAATTTCCGAACAATTACAATATAAAAATACCTAACTAAATATTTTATCTTTTATTCATTTGATTGCAAAATCCTACTTACTTGAAAATGATCTGGATTAGATTTAAAGTTTTTTCTTGAAAAGAATACAGAAACCATTATCTTATGAAAAACTTGCGCTAAGATTAACTTTTCTGCTATCATAAAATTATGAAGTTTGATCCTTCCAAAGAGATTGATGATGTCCAAGCTTCTTTAATTATTAGAAATATTATTAACTTTGGGAACATAATGTATAGTAAGCATGTCGAAAAACAAATGAAGGCACGCAATTATACAACAAATGATGTTATCTATATTTTGGAAAACGGGAAAATAGTCAGCAAAGAATATAGAGATGACTTTCAAAACTGGGTTTACAAAATAACAGGACAAGACCTTGAGGGAGAAGACGGCGGAGTGGTAACAGCTATTTTAACGAAAAATGATATAGTGATTATAACTGTATTATCTTAGAGGGGGACACACAAAATGAATAAGTGTTATAGCTGTGGCGGCGAAATAAATGTTATCAAAGGAAAGCCATATAAATATGATGAGTGCGGTCTTGAGGTTGAGTTGCATGGCATAAACCAGTATGAATGTATTAAATGCGAAGAAACATATGTTTCTATTCCAAAAATTAATGAATTGCACCGGCTTATTGGAAAAGAAATTTGTCAAAACAAAAAAGCCCTTCTAACAGCCAATGAAATCAAATTCCTAAGAAAGGAAATGCATCTTAAATCGAAAGAATTAGCAAAAGTTTTAGGAGTTACTCCTCAACAAGTTTCACGATGGGAAAACAACAAGAATCAAATAGGCGAAACCCAGGATCGTTTACTAAGGTTGTTTTACATAAACTATGCTTCTGAAAAAGCAGAACTTATATTGTGCCATGATGTAATAGGAATGTTTTCTAGACTAGAAAGAAAAAGAAAAATTATTGAGAAAGAAACTAAGATTGATTTAAGCTCAGCCGATTGGATGGGTGGTCAAATAGAATTTTGTGCTCCATAAATTTTAATCGGTTAATATCTTCTTTTTTCCAACTCTGCCCTACCCTATCGGCGGGGCTTTTTTTATGCCCTGTTAGAAAAACAAAAAAAGGGTCTCAAGCAATCAGCTTGAGACCCTTTGATAATCTTTGGTAGCGGGGGGAGGATTTGAACCTCCGACCTTCGGGTTATGAGCCCGACGAGCTACCGGACTGCTCCACCCCGC
Source organism: uncultured Desulfobulbaceae bacterium (assembly GCA_945787445.1). Classification (GTDB taxonomy): domain Bacteria; phylum Desulfobacterota; class Desulfobulbia; order Desulfobulbales; family CALZHT01; genus CALZHT01. The sequence continues at coordinate 12,171 of CALZHT010000079.1, read as the reverse complement.
GTCACATTGGCCGACATATTACCCTGTTAAAGCGAAATGTCAAGGCAAACAAAAAAGATTATTCCTGCTTGCCAAGGAATCCCTCCAGCAGACTGAGAAAATCTTCAGGGAACCTGGAAAGCCTGCCCTGTCTGTCCACCACAGCATTAACCGTATGGCCAAAAACCAGGAGCTTGTTGTCCTCTGCGCGTACGATCCGGTGGTTGAAGCGGCAGGAGACGTTTTTGACTTCAAGGAGTGATGATTCTATGATCAACAGGTCGTCATACTGGGCCGAGGCCTTGTAGCGGGCATAGCATTCCACCACCGGCAGAATAAAACCGCGCTCTTCCAATTCGCGGTAGGAGGTGCCGAGCGCTCGTAAAAACTCGGTGCGGCCTGTTTCAAAATAGCGCATGTAATTACCGTAGTACACCACGCCACCGGCATCGGTATCGCCATACAATACCCGGCATTGGCAGCGGTGAATGGGTTCTGACATGTGGTGCGATGCCGCCATGGTTACCTCGAAATCATTTTATTGATAAATTCCCTACCATTATTCATGTATATGCCTGTTTCTGCGGCATTTTTTTCTGTAAACCCAAGCGCGCCGGGATTTGAAGTTTCCTGCGAATCATACAAGGCAAAAGGAACCGGGTAGTCGGTGTGGGTTCTGAGGCTGATGGGAGTGAAATGGTCCATTGCCACAACCAGCCGATAATCCCCCCATTTTTTTAAACCGTCCATGACCGGCTGCACGATTTTGCCGTCAAAATCCTCAATGGCCATTATTTTTTCCCGGACCAACCCCTGATGGGCAGCCTCGTCCGGCGCCTCAACATGGACAAAGACCAAATCATGCCGGTCCAAGGCATGGAGAGCTGCCTCGGCCTTGCCCTGGTAATTGGTGTCCAGGTAGCCGGTGGCGCCTTCCACGTTGATAATATCCATGCCGGCATATACTCCGATACCCTTGAGAAGATCAACCGCCGATATCAAGGCGCCGCGTAAACCAAACCGGGCCTCGAAGGTTTCCATGGCAGGAGATTTCCCTTCTCCCCAGAGCCAGATGGCATTGGCGGGGTTCTTCCCTTCCGCGGCACGCTTCCGGTTGACCGCATGATCCTGCAGGATCGCACACGCCTCTGCAAGAAGCGATTTGATATGCGGTATGTGCTGATAACGCTGCCAATATTCAGTGACAGAGTTGCCGATGTAATCGTGGGGCGCCACTGTTTTAAGGGTGTCAAGCACGCCATTGTGGACCATCAGATGCCGGTAGCTGATGCCCGGGTAAAAACATATCCGCTCGTTTCCCAGGGCAGCATCAAGGGATTCGATCAATATCCTGGCCTCTGGTGTGCTGATATGACTGGCGCTGTAGTCAATCATGGCCACATCGCCGTCTGCCTGGAAATCAAGGGTGACCAGATTGCAGCGGAATGCGACCTGGTTTGCTGCGAGATCAACCCCCATACTGGCTGCTTCCAAGGGCGCCCGGCCTGTATAACATTCCTGGGGAAGATACCCGAGCAGAGAAAGATTGGCAACATCGCTTCCCGGTGGAAAGCCTGCCGGGATGGTTTTCACCCGGCCCAGCTCACCGTGCGAGGCGAGAAAATCCATGGCCGGGGTACGGGCTGCTTCAAGCGGGGTGCGGCCGTCCAATTCGGCTAGCGGCAGGTCACCCATGCCGTCGCCGACCAGAATGACATACTTCATTTAACTTTCTTCCGAGTTATCAAGAATCCTGATTTTAACGGTTTTGTCGGCAACGATGTCGAGCGAATCAATCTCGGCCACGGCCTTGCGCACCGCTGACTCCTCTGCTTCATAAGTCCGGATGATGATGGGCACCGCGCCTTTTTGCCTTCTGCTCTTCTGGATAACAGATTCAATACTGATGCTGTTTTTGCCCAAAATACCTGAAATGGTTGACAGAACTCCGGGCTCATCCACTACGGAAATCCTGAAGTAGTAGGGGCAGCGGATTTTTTCCAAAGGGGTTATGGACCGGGAGGTAATGTGGTCAGGCATATAGGAGAGGCAGGGCACCCTGCCCTCCGCTCCATGGATAATGTTGCGGGCAATATCTACGATGTCGGCCACTACTGCGCTGCCGGTCGGCATCATCCCCGCTCCCAAACCATATAACAGGACATTGCCCACCATATCACCGGTGAAATAAATACCGTTATAGGCGCCGCCAATACTGGCCAGCATATGATTTTCCGGGACCATTGTGGGGTGGACCCTGGCTTCCACGTGATCACCGTGATTGCGGCTGATGGCCAGAAGCTTGATCCGGTAGCCGAACTCTTTGGCAAAATCGATGTCAATGGGCTCAATGGCAGTGATTCCTTCGGTGGTTATATCGTCAAGGCTCACCTGCATGCCGTACGCCATGGTCATGATGATCGCCAATTTGTGAGCCGTGTCAATCCCTTCCACGTCATAGGTTGGATCCGCCTCGGCATAGCCTTTTTCCTGGGCCTCTTTTAATACCGCGTCAAAGGGCACGCCGTTGTCGGTCATCTTATTGAGGATATAATTGGCGGTGCCGTTCATGATGCCCATGATAGAAAGAATGCGGTTGGCTACAAGTCCTTCCTTCAGGGCTTTGATGACCGGGATACCGCCGCCGACGCTGGCTTCAAACCCCACCTCAACCCCAGCCTTCGCAGCTGCATCGAAAATCTCCCTGCCGTGCTGGGAAATCAGGGCTTTGTTGGCGGTAACCACATGCTTGCCCTTGGCAATGGCCTGGAGGATAAAAGACTTGGCCGGTTCTATGCCGCCGATGAGTTCAACCACTATATGTATCTCGGGATCATCAAACAGTTCCTGGGCATCTTTGGTAAGTTTTATATCGGCAAACTGCTCTGGCAATTGGGAAACAGCTATATCAGCCACTTTTTTAAGAACGACTGCCGCACCCATTTTTTTTGCCAGGCGACCACCCTGGTCCATAAGAACCTGGGCCATGCCTCTCCCCACGGTTCCGAATCCGATAAGTCCGACCTTTATCTCTTTCATATACATTTCCTGCGCAAAAATTCTTTCCGCGGCAATATCACCGGGAATCAAGTTTACACTGTTTTTGTTGGTACACACAGATACCCTCTTTGTTTTGTTCTGTCAAAAAAATAATATCCTTTCGTAGATACCCTTTACAACGCTTTATGGGTGAACTTTGCTGAGCTTGATTGACAACTTCACAAAAAATAATTAAAAGATGGTGTCGCATACCGACTGTGGAAAAATCTCATCCACTAGGAGGCTGGCGGAGAACTCAGTTTGTCATGAGATTGAGCGAAAATTTTATGAGCAAGGCGACAAGCTCAAAATCCCCGGAAGCATAGCCTTAGCTATGTTGAGGAAATTTTGAGCTTGGCAAAGCAGAGCACGAAATTTGCAGCCAATCGTAATAAAATGGAGTTCCCCGGCAGGCTCTTAGTCTTCAAACAACCAAATCATTAGGAAATACATACTGTGCAAGATTTAAGCATTATTCATATGTTCTGGAGCGCCGGGCCCATGGTGAAATTCGTCATGCTCCTGCTGCTCGCGTTTTCCGTTATATCCTGGTACATTATTTTCAATAAGTTTATCCTGTTCAAAAAGGCCAAGCAGGGGTCTGATAATTTCTTAAAAGCCTTCTGGAGCTGTAAGAACCTGGCTGAAGTCTATAAATCACCGGAAAGCAATGTCGCCTGTCCTGAAGCCACCATTTTTAGGCACGGTTACAGTGAACTCAAAAAGGTCAGCAGAAGCAAAGAACTCCTCGACAGAGACGAAGCTACCCTGGAGATGCGGATGGCCGGCCTTGAAAACCTGAAACGGGCATTGCGAAAAGCGGAAAGCCTTGAGTCATATCATTATGGCAGATCCCTTTCCTTCCTTGCCACCACCGGCAGCTCCACCCCGTTCATCGGCCTTTTCGGTACGGTGTGGGGGATCATGACATCCTTCAAGGAAATAGGCATGCGGGGCTCAGCCTCTTTGGCAATTGTGGCGCCTGGTATTTCAGAAGCCCTGGTGGCAACGGCAGCCGGTCTTGCAGTGGCAATTCCCGCGGTAATCTTTTATAATTATTATTCAAACCTGCTTGCAGATATGGAAAGCTCCATGCATAGTTTTTCCTCTGATTATCTCAACCTTGTGGAACGGGATTTTATTGCCAAGATCTGATGATCCCCAAAAAGACGGGAAAGCGGTTAACGTGCCATGTAATTTTTCAAGTTCATCAAAATTTCGTAATCTCAAAAAATACTGAACAAAATCGTCCAGTGCCCCTCATAATATAAAGGTGAACATATGGGCCCCATAAACGGTAATGGTAAGCGCAATCTGGTATCGGACATTAACGTTACGCCCTTGGTGGACGTTATGCTGGTTCTGCTCATCATTTTTATGATAACCGCGCCGATGATGACCCAGGGTGTTGACGTTGATTTGCCTGAGACCACCAGCCGGCCGCTTCCCCAGAAAGAAGATCCCGTTATTATAACTCTAACCAAAAAAGGTGTTATTTTCATGAACCGCATCAAGGTTGACGAAGCCTTAATGCGGCAGCAATTGTTGAACATAGCGAAAAAAAATAAAAACAGGTCAATATTTCTCAAGGCCGACAAAGAAGTAGCCTACGGAAAAGTGGTCGCCATAATGGCTGATATAAAAGGGATTGGTTTTGACAAACTGGGCATGATTACCCAGCCAGCGGATGAGAGAAAGTAACATGAATCCATTCTTACGTTTTTTGGAGAACATGGGCTCCTCCAAACGTAAAGCGGAACATTTTTTAAGGCATAACAGACTGGCTGAACGATGGGCCGGGCTCTTCGCTCCTTCTTCTCTGGACGACCCTTGGGAAAACCAATGGCGGATTCCTCTTTCCCTGGCTGTTTCCATTCACATCATCACTTTTGCCCTTACTTTGCTGCCGCCCTCCCTTTTTCAAGGACGGTATAAAATCCCGGAATATTACACAGTTGATCTGTTCAATGCCACCGAAGTTCCACGCCCCCCGGCCAAGGTTGTCAAAATCGCTCCGGCCAAGGCAAAAAAAAAGGTGGCAAGCATCCCCAAGCCGCCTCCTGCAAAGGCTGTTTCCATTTCTCCCTTTAAAATTAAGCCCAAAAAAACCAAAGACAAAGAAAAACTGAAACAGGAAGAGCTTATCCGGCAAAGACTGGAACATATCGAAGCAAAACTTAAAGAACAAAAAGCCATGGAAAAGGCGCGAAATGTGGCGCAGGACGCTGTCGCCAAGATCAAAGATCTCTACCAGATGGAACAGGCCACCGAAGAGGTTGCCGTCCAAGCAAATGCAACATCCGAACAAACAGGCGCCTATTCCGACCTGAGTGAATCTGAAAAGCGATACTGGGCAACTGTCACCACCCATATCCAGTCATTCTGGACCTTGCCTGACTTGCAGAACTGGGAAGAAAACCTTGAAGCTGTTTATGTTATAAAAGTTCAAAAAAATGGTACAATGACAAAAGGATACTTTGAAAAAAAATCAAAAAACTATTATTTTAATCAATTTGTAGAAAGAACTGTGCAGAACTCAATTCCTTTGCCGCCGTTCCCGCCTGACATGAAAAAAACAAACCTTGAAATCGGCCTGATCTTCCACCCCGGTGGGTTATGGTAATACATTAATCTTAATGCATTGTTAAATTTTGCTATGGATTTACAAAAAAAACGACACAGAATATGCACCACAACAACGAGTGTTCTCTCCATTATCTTCCTGACCCTTTTTCTGCCACCCCCGGCCTCAAGCCGGGTGTATCTTGATATCACCGCAGCAAACCTGCACAAAGTTCCCATTGCCGTGCCATACTTCGTTGACAAGCAGGACCTGAATACGGTCAAGACAGGCGGCAAAAAAATGGCTAATCTGTTAAGTAAATCCCTCGCCTTTCACGGCTTCCTGAAAGTAATCCCGCCCACTCAATACGGCGGTACCCAATCGGTGGACTGTGAACTTCTGGGTGCTGATTTTATTATCAAGGGCAGTTATGAAAAAATTGATAAGGACATAGGCCTTGAACTGCGACTGATTGATGCGAGCAGAGATTATATGATTCTGGGTCGTCGTTACCGAGGCTCAGTATCCAAGCAAAAACAGATGATTATGAAATTCTGTGATGAAACCGTTCTCAAACTGACAGGAGAAAAAGGTATTAGCCTCAGTAGAATTGCCTTTGTTTCCAACGTTACCGGCTATAAAGAAATTTATGTCTCCGATGTGCTGGGAGAAAACGTCTCACAAATAACCAAGCATGGCCATTTGGCGGTCTCGCCCCGTTTTTCCCCTGATGGAAACAAACTCGCCTACACCTCCTACCACAGAAACAATCCCAATCTTTATGTCACCGATTTATTGCAAAAAGAGAAAACCATGCTGGTTTCCAAAAAGAAAGGCCTCAATATGGCGCCGGCATGGTCTCCGGACGGTAAAACTTTGGCCATTACCTTAAGCAAGGACGGAAATCCTGATCTCTATCTTATGGATACCCAGGGCAATATTAAGCAGCGCCTCACCAAAAAGGCCGGCATTAATGTTTCCCCTTCCTGGTCTCCGGACGGAAAATATCTCGCCTTTGTCTCGGACCGAAGCGGCAGTCCCCAGATATATATAATGAACATCAGGACCAAGGCGGTGCGGCGTCTTACCTATAAGGGATCGTACAATACAACTCCCTCCTGGTCGCCGAAAGACGGATGGATTGCCTATTCCGGAACATCCGAGGGCAACTATCATATCTTCACTATCCGCCCTGATGGTGGAGAGCCCATCCAACTCACCAAAACACCTGGCGATCATGAATCACCCTCCTGGTCCCCGGACGGAAGACAAATTGCATTTTCCCGCAAAATCAACAGTAGCCAAAAAATATGTACCATATTCCGAAACGGCAGAGGGATGTCCACCCTCTTTAACCTTAAAGGAAATCAATCTTTTCCGCAGTGGTCACCCCGGTTGAGTCTTTAATGGATTTTGCGTAATGATTTGATGGCATCCGCCGCAAAAAATGATTATCCTGAGCTGCATTCTGATTCTGCGTTCGTGAAATGGTGGCAACAATACAATCGTGAGGTCCCTAGTATGAATATCCGGTTTTCATCTCTTATACTTATATTTCTTGTATCCCCGTTCCTTCTGCAGTGCATTGCAACCCAACAAGATGCCCAAACACTGAGTATTCGCATGAGGACAATGAACAACCGCCTTCTGCAGATGGAAAAAAAACTCAATGGACTTGAGGAAAATTCTGACAGAAACGCCACAAAAAACTCTGTGGACCAGATGCAGAAACAGCAGGCCAAATTGAACAACACCATAGAGCGGCTGGAAACAGAATCCCTGCAAATCAAAGGCATGATGGAGGAAAACACCCATTTCTTTCGAAGCAACCAGAAAGAAATCGACAAGTTCGAGGATTCTCTCCAGTCCCAACTTGCCGTCTTGGATTCACAGCTCGCAGAATTACGGGGAAAGATTGAAATCTTGTCAAAACACGTTTCAAGTAATTCCGAACGGATTGACAGGTCCAATAAACAGCAGGCCGAGGCCGCGACCCGCCAGGCTCTTGCGTCAGCAAAGGCAGCAGCGGAAGAAGCCACAAGGGCGGCAAGAGATGCCGCAGAAAAAGCAGCCAAGCTTGCCACAGAAAAAAAAGCAGCCACAACAGCTCAAAAGAAAAGTTCCGCAGGTCCTCGAAAGATAGCGCCTGAACAGCAAAAAAAGAAAGCACAAGTTGACAAAAAGCCTGTGCAGAAAAAAGAAGCGACCGCTGCCAAAAAAAAGCAAACCTCCGGCACAAAGGGTAATGGTTTGTATGAAAAAGGTATAGCCCTATTCAAATCAAAGGATTACCAGCAGGCCTATAACTCATTTAATGAGTATATCAACAAGTATCCAAAAGGGAAGATGGCGCCTAATGCCCGGTTCTGGTTGGGCGACTGCCTCTTTAAACAAAAAGAATTTGAGTTGGCAATTCTGGAGTATCAAAAGGTCATTGCAGACCATCCCAACCATGGCAAGGCATCGGCCGCCCTCCTCAAGCAAGGATTCGCTTTTGAAAAACTGGAAGATCCTCTTACCGCCAAAATTATTTATCAAAAGCTGCTCAAGGAATATCCGAAAAGCGATCAAAAAGGCACGGCGCAAAAAAGGCTGGCAACCCTGAAAAAGTAAATAATATTCTCACCATACCACCAAAGAAAAAAGGAAGCCCAAGCCGGGCTTCCTTTTTTTTATGCGTACACCTATATTGCTTAACTCATAAAAAATCACGGAATGGCTAAGCAGCTAAGCGTAGACTGCGAAAAGTTTGATATACAAGGAGTAGAGGCGTCGAGGGCGTGGAGACATACATCATGTATGTTGAGCACCCGAGAACCCTCTACGACGCAGTAGATCGGACTTTTTGCGACGCCATCGCCATCAGTCTGGTGTGATGCCTAGCTCCTTTTCCTTTTCCGCCACGGCCAAACGAGTCTTGATGGCAGTATCGGAAATGAGGCTCATGGAATCGATACCGCATTCCACCAGGAAGGTGGCGAATTCCGGAAAATCGCTGGGCGCCTGGCCGCAGATCCCGATCTTTCTGCCGCGGCGCTTGGCCGTATCGATAACCATCTTGACCATGGTTTTGACCGCCTCATCGCGTTCGTCATAAATATGGGCGACCAGGTCGGAGTCGCGGTCCAACCCCAGAGTAAGCTGGGTAAGATCATTGGAACCGATGGAAAACCCGTCAAAGACATCGGCAAAGGCATCGGCCGCAATAACATTACTGGGGATTTCACACATAACATATAATTCCAGGTCATTCTCGCCCTGGACAAGGCCGAACTCCCGCATAACCTCAACTACCCTGCGGCCCTCTTCCGGGGTCCTGCAGAAAGGCACCATCAACTTGATGTTGTTGAGACCCATATCGTTCCTGGCTTTGAGCAGGGCCTGGCACTCAATGCCGAATGCGGCCTTGTATTTATCGTCATAGTACCTGGACGCACCGCGCCACCCGATCATGGGGTTGCTTTCTTCCGGCTCGTATAATTTCCCGCCGATGAGGTTGGCATATTCATTACTTTTGAAATCCGAAAGGCGGACAATAACATCCTTGGGGTAGAAGCCAGCGCCGATCCTTCCTACTCCCTCGGCCAGCTTGTCAATGAAAAATTGCTTCTTGTCATCGGGATAGGCAGAGGTTTTTGCCTCTATCTCTTTGACTATCCTTGCTATTTCATCATCACCTGCCTCTGCTTTTGCTTTCAGATCATCAAAATGATACAGTGCCAATGGATGAATGCCGATGTGGGAATTTATTATGAATTCCTCTCTGGCAAGCCCGACACCTTCATTGGGAATCTGTCCCTCGGAAAATGCTTTCTCAGGAATGCCCACGTTCATCATAATCTTGGTTTTGGTATTCGGAATATTATCAAGATCAAGCCTGTCAATGTCGAACTTCAAAAGTCCTTCGTAGATATTTCCTGTTTCGCCTTCTGCACAGGAAACGGTTATATCGGTCCCTGATTTGATCAATTGAGCGCCGTTCACAGTGCCGATAACGCATGGGATGCCTAGTTCACGGGAAATAATGGCAGCATGACATGTCCGGCCGCCGCGATTGGTGACAATGGCGCCGGCAATTTTCATGATAGGTTCCCAATCCGGGTCGGTCATGTCGGTAACCAAGACTTCTCCTTTTTTGAAATCGTGGATATCGACGACATCCAGAATGACATGGGCATTGCCCTGTCCGATCTTGGTGCCGACCGCCTGTCCTTGGGCAATAATATTGCCCGTTTCTTGCAGGACATAGGTTTCCATCACTTTTTTGGACGCCTGGGAATGAACGGTTTCCGGACGGGCCTGGACAATGAAGAGCTTGCCGGTGCCGACCTTCACCCCGTCGCCATCCTTGGCCCATTCAATGTCCATGGCTTTTTGGTAATGATCTTCGATAATGCAGGACCATTCCGATAGTTGCAGGATCTCATCATCACTTATGACATACTGCCCTCTTTCTTCGGGAGTGGTATCGATATTAATAACCGGATCTTCAGCATTGGGGTCGTTACTGTAAATCATTTTTATTTCCTTGCTGCCGACCCTCTTCCCCACTATCGGCCGTTTGCCCTGTTTCAAAGTGGGCTTGAAAACATAGTATTCATCCGGATTCACGGCTCCCTGCACAACATTTTCGCCAAGCCCCCAGGCGGCTGTTAAAAATACCGCATCCTGGAAGCCGCTCTCGGTGTCGATGGAGAAAATAACGCCTGAACTAGCGGAATCGCTGCGCACCATTTTCTGGACAACAATGGACAGATAGACGTCAAACTGGCCGAATCCTTTGTCATGGCGATACGAAATGGCCCGATTCGTGAACAGACTGGCAAAACACTTGCGGCAATTATGAATTAAGGCTTCAGGGCCACGAACATTCAAATAAGTCTCCTGCTGGCCAGCAAAGGAGGCATCAGGCAGGTCCTCGGCAGTGGCGGATGATCGCACCGCAACGTCAAGGTTGGCGCCATACTCGTCTTCCATTTTCTTATAGGCATCCACAATGGCTTGACGGAGGTCCTCCGGGAACTCGGCGTGACGGATGATATCTCTGACTTTTTTGCCACGTTCCTGAAGATTCCTCATGTCATGAGTATCCAATCCTTCCAGGGCCTCTTCGATTGCCATCTCTATGCCGGCGGTCTTCAGAAGATGCTGATAGGCATAGGCTGTGATAGCAAATCCGTGCGGTACTGCAACACCTTTTGAGGTGAGTTTCTGATACATTTCACCGAGAGAAGCATTCTTCCCCCCAACCAGAGGAACATCTTCGATTCCAATATCATCAAACCACAGTATGAATGCCGTATCGTGTTTTTCTCCCATTGTATTTCTCCTGCTCTTCAATTGTTTGGTGGTTTCACCTATGACAACCACGATGTCATGCGTTCGTTGATGCGACAATGCACCGAATTCATTTACAAATAAAACATTTAAAAAGAATTTAAAAAAAATGTTTCGCTAGAACCTTCGGAAAGGTCTGAAAAAGTGCCCGAAAAATGATCGTTCGCGCGAAAACATCTTATAGCTAATCTTGCGCTCAGGGTCAACCCAAACCTTGAGCAAATCAACGGAATGTTCTGAATGTGTATATTATCTCTATTCATCTGTTATCGAACAAGCACCAAAAATCTTCAAGATATTTTCCAGGATAATTGGGCAAATAAAACAAAAAATATGATTTGTCTTCCATAATCAAACAGTTATAGAGGAAAACACTCAAGGAAAATTTCTTCTTTTCTAATTCACCTCAAATTGATAGGTTGGTGATACATAATAAAAAACAAAATAAATTCCTTTTCAAAATTTGACAGACTCACAAAAACTATAAATTCACCACAGAGGACACAGAGTGCACAGAGTAAAAACTTATTATTTCAGTCATTTACCTCTGTGAACTCTGTGTCCTCTGTGGTATAAGAAGGCTTTTTACGATATCATCAAATTTGAAACGCTCAATTTAGGAAAATCATAGAAAACACTATCATTATGCATCACGAAACTATCATCACAGAGCTTTACAAAAAACATGTTGTGCAAGGAAATCATGCCAAAAGTGATTTTTTCATAGTAATCAAAGAACTCTTGGGCCAAAAAGCCGCATCGACTCATGATGACGACAAAGACCTTTGGCAGCAAGAAATAGACAGGGTCTATTCTCTTATCCAGGACGAACTGCTTACTAATCAGGGGATTCCTCTGTCACAGGTAAAATTCGGTACTTCCGGATGGCGTGGTATTCTCGGCAAGGACTTTTTCTGTAAATCGGTTGCCCAGGTTGCTGAAGCCATTGTCAATCTCTATAACGAACTGGAGAATGAACCGGAAATTGCTGCGGCTCTAGGCGTCACTACTTTGCAGGAAGCAAAAGACAGGGGCTGCGTGCTTGGATTTGACAACCGTTTTGGCGGTAACATATTGGCAGGCGCAGTTGCCGATGTTCTGACCGCAAACGGCTTCACGGTTCATTATGCCGGGGAAAGCTCAACCGGGGTACTGTCAGCTGCTGTATTGATCATGGAGGCCGCATTTTCCATTAATCTCACGCCAAGCCATAATCCTTTGGAATATGCCGGATTCAAATTCAACGCCGCAGA
>CALZHT010000078.1 GCA_945787445.1 uncultured Desulfobulbaceae bacterium | reverse complement strand
TCCCGCTGCGGTACGCTGCCAAAACAAGGATACTATGGCCGTAGATGTTAAAATTGAGGAAGAAACATCAGAGGATTCCGAAACATCTCATACAACAGAGAATATAGGATATATAGCCATCTCAACCTTCAATTAACAAAAACAATTTGGGAAAATCTCAATATTGATGATCCCGCAAAAAGTCGGGAAATCGGTTAACGTGCCATGTAATTTCAACTAGTTACAAAGTAATACATCGATGAAACCGTATTTTTTACGATTTTATCAATTTTACTCCATTCCTTTTTTTGAAAGGCAGAGCTTAAACACTCTGCCTTTTTTTATTGTGAGCCCGGCAAGGGCGCACAATAAAAAAAGGCTACAGCGTTTGCTGTAACCTCTGATTTCCTTGGTGGGCGATACGGGATTCGAACCTGTGACTTCCACCGTGTGAGGATGGCACTCTAACCACTGAGTTAATCGCCCTTTAAGACTGTTTGGTGTTTTGTGTATTGTTACCCGAAGGGGATATAAATTTCAAGTTCCGGTGTCTGATCCATACGTATTTTGAATTTGCCACTGGACTGAAGATTTATGGCTCTTCTGTGAGGAATTTTTCAAACTGTTCATTGTAATAACTTCGGTTGGCAGGATCTATCTCAATTGCCTGCTTTGCAGTGATCAAGGCCATTTCCTTGTAGCCATTCATCCAGTATGCCGTGGCCAGGGTGTCAAGAATGTACCCTTGTGGTTCCTGATTAGCGGCAATTTTTGCAAGCATCAGCGCCCGGCTCGGATCACGCAGTTTTTTTTCTTCAACAGTGAGAAGGAGCCAGGCCAGATTGTTTAATGACTTTGTATACCTTGAATTTATCTCAAGGGCGCCTTCGTAGTATTGGATCGCCTCTTTGTACAATTTCTTTTCAAACTGCAGATCGCCCATCAGATGGAGCCAGAAGGCATTTTGTGGTTCTTCTTGGATTTTTTGGGTGATAACCGTTTCGGCAAGTTTCTCTCTGGTGGCGTCCGTTAGAAGGTCGTCCGGCATTTTCATCATCAGGAGAATCCCGAATACCATGGCCAACAGATAAAGAAAGAGGGTGGTATACACTTTTTTATGATGATTTTTTGCAACAGCGGGTTTCTCATCACATTCTTCCAAAAAATTCACCCGCTGGGCAATACTGAAATGATGCCAGCTGGGCATATCACGGATGTTGCCGCTCAAGATTCCGATTTTTTCAAGTACACTTACCAAGGGTGCGCTTCTCTTGGTGACCTCCAGAGCATAAAGGTCTGCCTGCCGTTCGAAGTTCCGCATAAAAAAGCCGAAAATGTAGCGAAAATAAACGATCATGATAATAAAAAGAGGGATTGTACCGCCAAAGGCAATAACAGTTCCTGCTTCTCTTTCTGAGAGGAGAAGAAGTTTTGAAAATACATCGGAATTGAGTAAGAGATATAAAATTGGGTAGGTAATGGACTGGGCGAGCAGTCCAAAGCCAAGAAAAAGAAAGATATAAAGCGGTAGATGGAAGCGTTTGATGTGGCCTATTTCGTGGGCAAGAACGGCTTCCAATTCTTCTGCGTTCAGGGCTTTAAGCAGGGCCGGTGTGATCAGAAGGTAACGGAATCTCTTGCTAAGACCCATGACACCTGCAGTGAGCACATGCCCCTCAAACAGCGGCCATACCATAATATCTGCATAGCCGAGATTTAGGGAGCGGCAGAACCGTTCGATGAATGAGCGCATTTCACCCTGTGGCATGGGCCTGCAATTCCAGAGTCTTGTAACAATAGCCGGGAATACCACGGCGAGAATCAGAAAAAATATGAGGATAATGGCTGGTTCCCCCCATGATGAGGCAAGGATTTTTTTCAAAGCCGGGAAAGGAGTAAGTTGCAGGAGATCTGAAAGCAGGATGAGGAAAATCCATGGCAGGATAATGGAGAGGGTCGTTTTCAGGTTGTCGGTCACTATGGAACGGACTTTGCGGGTGCTGTGAAATGTTATCCGGTAGGACTTCCCCGCTGCATACCACAATATTGAAAGATAGATGAAGAACAAGGACAGAGTCCCGATATTGATGATTGCGGGAATGATGTCGGCAAAGGGAAGCCGGGCAAGATAATATTTACAATCCAGCAGATACACGTCAAAGGCAAATGAGGCAATGGCAAGAATGGAGAATCTCTGTTCAGCGGCAAAGTATTGCCGGCTTGTTGCAATGCCCCGCCGAATAAAACTGAGATAGACCACCTGATGATAGGCAAAGCCCTTGCCGATCAGGATCAACAACGCAAAAAATGGTTGGATCTGCGGCACAGCAGGGACACTGCTGGTGGAAAGAATGAGGATGACGACCAACAGGTAAATGAGGCTGTTATAGATCAAGACTACATCCCTGTTCGAAAGGAATTACTGGAAACTCTTGTGTTGTTGACCCTCTTGTTATGCTGCTGGTGTTTTTGTATCAGAATGTGGAGTTGTTGTGGAGTGATTAATTTGTTTGCAATAAAAAATCCGCCGATTTTTTTCTGCAGAGATCTTTGCCGGAAGAGAAGAATCCGCAATTGTGAGGCGCTGAGATAACCGAGATCAACCGCACACTCACCAAAAGGTTTTAGCAGTGCACGGTTTTTAAGGATAATTCGGATATCATCTTTTTCAAGCCAACCAAAGCGCAGACCTATTTCTCCAAGAGCCGGCCTTTGGCTGCGCTGCCAAATCAGGGCCTGGATAATGGAACGATAGCAGATGAGGCCCGAGTAATACAGATAATGACCAAAAAGAAGTGGCCGTTCAGGGATCGGTCCTTGGTAATGTCTCAAGGCGATATCTCTGCGCTGCTTAGTGAAAGCATGTGATTTGGGTGTTCCGGAAAACTCATTTGTCTTGCCGGAGGAAGTACGGCGATAGGTCCGGTGATTTTTCCCTTTGAAGTTCTTAGCCCGACAGGTTTGCCCTACCGGCGGCTCTTGGATAGGTGCTGTGAAACGGAATCCATTCTCCCGTGCCTCAAGATAGGTAGTGAGCTTCACATACGCTTCATGAACACGGGTGAAAGGTTCCGCATGCCGGCGTTCCAGGAACTCACGATTTCCTGCAATCATGTCGGGGTGGGTTTCTCTAGCTTTTTTGCGGTAGGCGCTCTTTATGCCATCGAGTTGAAGATATTCGAGAAATTCATGGGAAATATGCAGATCAAATCCAAAAAGGACCTGACACGCTTCAAATAATTCTCTATCAGCAACGACTACAGGCATGCTGAATATCCAAGATCATTGGTTTTTTGCCATTTTATGCCAGAACATTTTTTTGCTGCATTACAGAAGAAGGTTTCAGAAAGAAATTGGAAATTCCTTCTTATGAAAAAGAAATACATTGACTTCGATCTGCAGATAAAAGAATTTTCAAAGAGGATACGGATCATCTTCAAACCATGTTGCAGGATGTTTACTCAATAATGCAGAATAACCAAGAACATATTGTAAATTACAATTAACAATAATTTTCTGCAAATTATGGTACATGTCAAGAAAAACTTAAGAAATTGCCAGGATTTATGTTCTTGGGTTAGTAAGGTATTATCTTAATATAAAATTAAATAATTAGAGCGGTAAGAGGATGGATTATGGATAGAGGTCGAAAGATCATGAATTCGTTGCCTGCCTATGGTGAGTTGGTGGAGTTAGCCAAAGCTCCCTATGATTTAACAGAACGTGCAGCGCTGAATCCAGAGCGTATCTCTCGGTATGTTTGCCGGGCAGCAGGTTTTGATCTCCTCTATGCAACCCAAAGGATGGACGATACTGTGCTAAGGAAATTACAGCAACTCGCAGATGAAAGCTGTGCGGTGGAGCAGTTTCTCTTGATGAAAAAAGGTGAGGTCTTGAACAGGATTGAGGGATTCGACAGTGAAAACAGGCAGGTGCTTCACACGGCCACGCGAGATGTTTTCATTGACAAGCCCTATGCCCCGGACGCTACCGGGCAGGCCAAGAAAGAGCTTGAAAAGCTTGAACAGTTTCTTGCAGAACTTGATGACGGTACCGTATCCAATGCAAAGGGGGAACCATTTACCCATCTTGTAAACATCGGTATCGGCGGCTCTGATCTTGGCCCGAAAGCGGTCTATCTCGCTCTTGAAGCATTCAGCATTCAAGGTCGGCAGGTACATTTCATCTCCAACGTTGATCCGGATGATGCTGCCGGTGTCCTGGGAAAGCTTGATTTATCCAGGACATTGGTCAATGTTGTCTCGAAAAGCGGTTCAACCCTTGAGACCTTAACTAATGAGGAATTTGTCAGAGCGGTTTTCAAAAGGAATGGGCTTGAACCACACAAACATTTCCTTGCCGTGACCGGCAAGGAAAGCCCCATGGACAATCCTCAGAAATATCTCCGTTCCTTTTATATGTTTGATTATATAGGCGGAAGATACAGTTCCACCTCAATGGTCGGTGCTGTGATGCTTGGTTTTGCCCTTGGCTATGAAAAACTGCGGGAATTTTTGCGCGGCGCCAACACCATGGATCTGGCTGCAGAAGAAAAAAATATTCGTGGCAACCCCGCTCTTCTTCTTGCCATGCTTGGTATCTGGAACCATAATTTTCTGGGCCATGAAACCGTTGCCATATTGCCCTATAGTCAGGCGTTGATCAGGTTTACCGCCCATTTACAGCAATGCGATATGGAGAGTAATGGGAAATCCTGCACCAGGTCTGGTGAAAAAATGCCCTATCAGTCAGGACCTATTATATGGGGCGAGCCGGGGACAAACGGTCAGCACGCCTTTTATCAACTTCTGCATCAGGGCACAACCATAGTGCCGGCGGAATTCATTGGTTTCCGCAACAATCAGCGAAATGAGGATTTGATCATTAAAGGAAGCTCCTCACAGGAAAAATTGCTGGCAAACTTGTTGGCGCAGGCGCTTGCAATGGCCTCGGGAAAAGAAAGTGACAATCCCAACCGTCGCTTTGCAGGCAATCGGCCCAGTTCTGTTTTGATTGCGGACCGCTTGGATCCCTTTACCATGGGAAAATTGCTCGCTCTCTATGAGGCTAAAATTGTCTTGCAAGGCTTTGCCTGGAATATCAATTCATTTGATCAGGAAGGGGTGCAGCTCGGTAAAATTCTTGCAAACCGCTTATTGGATCACATTACCGCTAAAAGTGATAAACCAGATTACAGCGGGATGGCGGATGATCCAGTGGGATGGTCCATGCTTGAGACAGCTGGTGTGTTAAGTAAATAGTTTCCATCCGGAAACGCCCCTTTTGCGAAATCTCTGTGTCGATCTGTGGGATTGGTTGTGCGACGTACTCGAGTACGTCTCCGCCTGACCGAAGGAAATCCTTTAGGGCAATTCTTTGATCTCCTTGACCTTTCGCAAAATTGTCAGTTTCCGAATTGGAAACAACTTGTTCCAGCATCCTCCAAGTCTTCGACTTTCCGGATGGGAACTAAATATCAAAGTCCTGAGAGTAAGGAGAGCAGGTGAAACGCTCAATTTAGGAAAAAAACGTGGCCTTGATCAGTATCGACAGCGCCCTTCAGCGGATTTGCCGTGACATGCGGAAAATTACAATTGGGCAAGGTATCGAAATTTTGTCGTACAAAAGAAACCGAGGCGTTGCAGTAATGCGGGTCCAAGAGGATAAATATATTGTAAGTGAAAGGGGTTACCAGGAAGAGAAATGGCAGATGAATGGCAAAGAACTGTCAAAATTACTGAAAACACTTTTCAAACGAGAATTTCCGCGAAGCAGGAAAGTGAGAATGTATCATTTGTCAGGAATTCATGAAATGGAGCGGGAGCGGAAAAAACTCTGATTTTAAAAGTTTTTCCACAACTCTGGAACCAATAGGTGCTGGCACCTTTCTTTTTTTTGAAAAAAAATGTAAACTTTTTGCGAAAATGTTCGATTTATTAGTTAAGGATGAAAGTTTTTTAAAAAAGTATGAGGTGCATAAAGAATGGACATTTTTGTTAAAGAGAGCACCGAGTCTACGAAAAAAAAGGAAAGCTTGACCAGGGTGTTAACCCGACGGCGCAGTAAGAATGAAAGGCGGAAAGCTCGTCTGGACCGCCGTAAGTCTGTTAATGAAGGCCTTATCGTCAACCTGTCCATAAAAGAGGAACGTCGTTCCGGTCAAGATCGTCGTAAACTTGCAAAACAGCCTTTTGAAGTAAACGAAGAGCAAAATAAACCTCGGCCTGCTGAAAAAAAACCCGAAGATAAGGAAAAAAAGGGGATCGTAAATATTATTGTGTAATCCTCCTTTCATATCAGGTCCCCGGTTAACTCATTTCGTTCCCATTCCGGTTTCTCTTCTCACCCTGTCCGCATCAAGTATGGTATTTCAGACCTCTTGTAATAGAGGATTTTATGATGATACCAGCTTTGATAATGCCTGTAAGAGTGCCTAAAGTTAATGTACTTATTTATCAGATGTTCCTTTAACTTTAGGCACTCAAGCTCGGTATCAAATAATTTCTCAAGAGTTCTTCTATCTCCTCAATATTACGTCATGGAGTCAGGAGTTCTGAATTTATTTTATCTTGCAGAGGCCGCGGATGGAATCGCACGTTTCGGCATAGAGCTGGGCGAGCCAATCTTCTCCTATTACTCGGCCTATGCGAGAATGGCCACAGGTTGGGCAAAGATCCATCTTTTCCATGCGATAAAGAATTTTTTGGGTGGTGGCAACAAAGGTTGCATGGCTCCAGGTCAGGGGTGACACGGAAAGAGGCTCACCGGTGGTGGGATGTACTTGTTCTGCCAGCACCCCTGAAGGCAATGCGTGTTCTGCAACCCATTCCAGGATTTCTATGGCTTCAAGGAGTTCTTCCTTATTTTTTGCCTTTTCAATCATATAGTCCGCCAGCCACAGTGTGCAGATAAACCAGGGATTACCGGGAAAATCTTCGTTTGCCCTGTGATAGTAGTCTCCTTCATAGCGGGCCATGCCGCCAACCTTTGTTTTTAACCATAAATTTTCCCGAAGAGCGGATAGGGTTGCATCTATACGTGTATCATCCGCCGCATAGAGGCCAAAGGCAAAAAGGCCCCAGAGGCTGGCGTCGCATGTGGAGTCTACCTGGAGATTTCCATGCTCGTCCTTTTCAAGCATTCGACAAAACCGGTTCAGGTCATCGCACCATAGATGGCGGGAAGCTGCGTCTCTAATGGAGGATGCCACATCTTGATAGTGGAGGGCCTTCTCGTTCTCGCCAAATACGGTACAGAATAGGGAAGCTGCCGTCAATCCGCCGAAAACAGTGCCTGTGGTATAACTCAAGATGCCGCGTCGTTCTTCCCAGAGATCATGTGATGGCAGCGGTAGACCCGTTTCTTCGTCCCGATAACTGCAGAGGAATTCAGCGGCATTTTTTACCAGGGGGAGATAGAGTGGTTTGATAAATTCAATATCGCGATACAGAACAAAATGGTTCCATAATGCCCAAATGATGAGGGCGGTTTCATCTTCCTGGATGGGAAGTTGTGATTGACCGTTTACAGCCCAGGGATGCCAAGATGAGGCAAGGGTGCCGTCCGGATTGTATTTGTGCAGAAAATATCCCTCTCTCTCCATCACCTCGGCTGCAAACTGATAAAATTTCTGGGAAATAATGGGGTATCCTGCGTTGTCCATGGCATTAGCGACCAGGGCGCCGTCCCGTGGCCAAACATATGAATAGGTATCCCGGTTAAAGTGGATGACATCGGAGTCATTTGCGGCGATAATCCCGCCCTGCCAGTCGATTTGGGTTCTAAGCACTAAGAGGCTGCGCTCGTAAAGGGTGCCAATTTTTTTGGGGAGAAGTTGGAGTTGGGGTGTTTCTTTTTTCACCCAGAGCTTCCAGTAATCAGCCGTCCGTTTAACAAGAGTTGCCGGACCCTTCTTTTTGACAATACCATCGAGATGGCGCACTTCTTTCCAGTTTTCACCGGCGGCAAGCCAGTAAAACGCCTTTGCTTGTGATGTCCCTTTGATGGTCAGGTGCAGAGCAACGGTTGAGTCCACCGATCCTTGCGCAATGGTGTTTCCTGAAAGTACTCCATCCTCGGCATCCTTGAAGGTGCCGAGCTTGTTGTTGATTCTGCTTTGCCCCACGGCAAATTGGGCAAGATTCCTGCTTCTTTCCGTCTGGCCGTTAATAAGGAAATATCTTGGGCCTTTGTAATGGACGACGCCCTCTGAATCGGGATCAAATGCTGCGGTGTCACCGACATTATTTCCCGAGATGCTAAAGCTTTGCGAGAAGAAAAGTCTGATTTCCCTTTCCTTTGCAGCCATATTTTCAACTGTAATTTCACGGAGATAAATATTCTCGTGAAAATCGACCGCATCGTTGCAGACCATCAGGAGCTGTAAGGCTTCATGGTATAGGGAAACTTCCGATACCATGGTGTCCGGTTTGTACAGGAGTCCAATCTTCCATTCAGGCCCGATCCAGGAAAATTGATGATCCACCCAGACCCCGAACCGGAAAAAATCGCCCGATACATGATTTTCCTGTCCCACATGGGGAAAGTACAGATCACGGATATGATACTCTTTGTCAAAACAGATCAGCAGCCTTCCATTGCCAACCGGGATATCTCGCGGCATATTTGGACCTCTATTAAATTAGTTATTATTTTCTCCTGGACGACAAAACATGAGCAAATCGAACAGGAAATCATATTTTTGCAATATCACGGAAAAATACAGAAAGGCAATATAATATTTCTTCCTCTTTAAATGTGCATAGGAACCTTTCATTAATGGGAACTTTATTTCACCTCAATTGAGTGATTTAGATTTAGTGTTGTTGATTGAGGCCATTAAATGCTTATTATATTTACTAACCAAAAAGTATGTTGTGGGAGATCAGTAATTCTTGAAAAATTTTTCTACCAGGAGGGGTGTCATGGATGAGACAATCTTATGGGAAAAAGAGATGGATGAGGCCAAAGGCTTGGCCGATAAAGAGAACAAGCCAATTCTTCTCGATTTTCACAATCCCGGTTGAATCGGCTGTCAACAGATGGATGCAGTTTCGTATCCTGATACAAATGTCATCGGATTTATTATGGAACATATGATTCCGATCAGGGTCAGATATGATCAACAACCGTATGCAAAAGAGTATAATATCACCTGGACCCCGACCATAGTAACCATTGGGACGGACGGGAATGAACATCACAGGACGGTTGGTTTTTTGGGGCCGGAGGAATTGATTCCGAGCTTAATGCTTGGCATTGGTAAATATCATTTTGACAGAGGCCGTTTTGCTGATGCCTTGTCCCGTTTTGAAACAATTGTTAAAACATATTCGCAAAGCAATGCTGCACCCGAGGCCATTTATCTGAGGGGAGTAAGCGCTTACAAAGAAAGCAATGTCCCGCAACCCCTTAAGGAGGCCTATGAACAGCTCAATAAGGAGTATCCGGACAGTGAGTGGACAAAACGGGCCTATCCGTACAGGCTTCTTTAGAAAGGCCGGGTAATCCTGAAATCTTTTTGGCGGCCCAACCATGAGTGAATATGTTCATGATTGGGCCGCTTTTTGTAAAAAACAGCCTGATCGTAAAAGATATTGTTGGAAAATTGATTGCTATGCAGCCTATTCTTGCGGTGAGAGATCTTGTCAAACTGTATCCCGGTGTCCGGGCCGTGGATGGAGTGAGTTTTGCCATTGATCCCGGGATGTGCTTTGGTCTTCTTGGTCCGAACGGGGCCGGGAAAACAACAACCATTGAAGTGATTGAGGGGATATCACCAAAGACATCAGGCGAGGTGCTCTATAAAGGCAAACCCCGAGAAGCACGGTTCCGGGAAGAGGTGGGCATCCAACTCCAGACCACGGAACTGCCGCAATTTCTGACGGTGCGTGAATCTTTAGAGATGTTTCGCAATCTGTATCACCGAAAGGCTGACCTTGATGAACTTATTGGAGCCTGTCGTCTTGAAGAGATCCTCGATCGCGATAACCGACAGATATCGGGCGGCCAAAAACAACGGCTCCTCCTGGCCATGGCATTGGCCAATGATCCGGAATTGCTTTTTCTCGACGAACCGACCACCGGCTTGGATCCCCAGGCACGAAGGTATCTCTGGGAGATTGTTACCCAGATCAAGTCGAAAAATAAGACAATTGTTCTTACCACCCATTATATGGAAGAGGCGCAGTTTCTCTGCGATATTGTCGCAATTATGGACAACGGCAAGATTATAGCCATGGGATCGCCGGATGAACTTTTGAAGGAGCATTTACAAGGCGCCGCAATAATACTTCCCCATGACCTTCCTGAAAAGAGCCTGCAGAATGTGCCCTGCAAATGGTTTAAGGTGGGAGACAGGATTGAGATCCAGACGGAAAGAGTCAATGACTGCATGCAGATTTTAATTGCCCAGGGAGTTGATCTTACCGGCATGACGGTCAGATCTCAGAACCTGGAAGATTTGTTTTTGAAACTCACTGGCAAGGAAATACGAAGTTAGGGCTGCGAAGCCTGTGTGGATGTATAAAATGTAAAGAATCGAGTTGGTCATAATGTGGAATCGTATCCGGACTCTGTTCAAAGCACGTAATAAAGAATTTTACCGGGATAAATCAGCACTTGGCTGGAATTTTCTTTTTCCATTCCTGATTATCCTGGGCTTTAATTTTATGTTCAGCCAGGACGGCCAGAACCTATACAAAGTGGGGGTGCTGCCGCCAATCCATGGAGAGTCTGCTGTTATCGAGAAAGAGTACCAACTTTTTCTGCAATCAAAATACATTGAATTTGTCGAGTTTGATTCTGAATTAGAGGCCCTGGATAAGCTGAACCACCATCGCATAGACTTTCTTGTCAAACCAGGGTCAAGCAAGTATTGGGTGAGCAGTTCTTCCCCCAAGGGGTATATTGTCGAGCGTCTGCTCAAGGCAGGGGGAGAAAATTCCCAGTCCGGCTTCATACGGCAGAGCGTCGAAGGCAGGGAGATCCCTTATGTGGAGTGGTTGTTTCCCGGCATTCTTGGCATGAATATGATGTTCAGTTCGTTGTTCGGTGTGGGCTATGTTGTCGTCCGCTACAGAAAAAACGGCGTACTGAAGCGACTAAGTGTCACCCCGGTGAAGCCCTATGAATTTCTTACGGCCCAGGTGATTTCGCGGATGTTTCTTCTTCTGGCGACAACGGCCATCGTGTATACGGGCTGTGCTCTCCTGTATAATTTTGAGTGCCGTGGGTCATATGTCGATCTTATTATTATCTTTGCCGTGGGCGGCTTCAGCATGGTGGCCCTTGGCCTCCTCATTGCCGCCCGCAGCAGCAGTGAAGAATTTGCCGGCGGTATTCTCAATCTCATCGCCTGGCCCATGATGTTCCTGTCAGAGGTCTGGTTCTCTCTGGAAGGGGCCGAACCCTGGGTACAACAGCTTTCGAAGGTTTTTCCGCTTACCCATCTCATAGATGGCGCCCGGAAGATTATGAACGACGGCACCAGCCTTTTTGAAATCAGATATCAGGTTATTTCACTGATAATCATGTCAGGGATTTTCCTGGTGGCTGGTTCCTATTTCTTCAAATGGCAGAAAGACTAATACGGAGTTTCCTTCAAAGGCAAAATTTTTTGGGTGCGTCATTTTCTACTTGAGCATACGCAGCGAGAGTTTATGCTCTTCAGAGTGTATTCCACTTGCTTGTCGAAATAAAACCGAGATCCCACTTATGCGGGCCTATAAGGAGCATCAGCGCCATTTGGCATGGACTGTTATTAGGAGATGGCTTGATACGGCTTGATCACTCTTTCCGGTTTTCGTTTCCCTTCTCAAGAAAGGGAGTAAAATGGCGCCGGATCTCCTCGAGAGAATCCTTAATAACAAAGGGAAGCGCTTTTGCAAACATGTCCAGCTGAATGATGGCATTGAGTGAAGAGTCAGTGGCAGTTGTTGCCCGTATTCTTTCAGCCAGGGTGATATTGACTGTTTGCATATTTTTATATATCCGGGAAAGCTCAGCCATTTCCCAATCCGGAACTTGCCCATCATTTTGGTGGAAATACTGGGAGAGAAGGTATGTTGATGTAGCCCGGATAATAGTTTCCTTTTCGGTTGCCAAGGGTAAATGGAAACGTGCCATGGGCTTGAAAAACGCGGTGTGGGGACATGGACTGGTGGCGATGATCAACCCCATTAGGGAGCTGATCGCCCTCTGGGCCGTGGTGTTCTGGGAAATGATGCGCTCATCGGTAACTACATCAAGATGAAGTTCATCGTAAGAGATGAGTTTTTCAAAACGATCGATGATTGTGGCCAGATTCGCAGCAACAGGACAGTGCGGTTGTTGTTCGCTGGAAAATGTGCAATGGTCGCATTGGTGGAATTCAAGCTTAGTCCAGTGGGGCAAGATCTCAGGTGCAAAGCCGAAAAGTTCCATTTTTTGTGGATCAAAACGTAGATTAAAAACATCCTCAATACCGCTGGATATGGTAAATCTGTATTGTATGGCAACCTTTTCCATAGTTCCGTCACCTAATAATTATACTATTCAAAATGCAATCAACCGCCTTGCTCGCTTACTTTTTGACTTCTCTTTAGGGCAAGGGATAAAATTTTCTAGGCAGCATTTGTCAGTTCCAAAGGCATAATGACTTCAATGCGGTTTCTGTGAATATTGATAAATTTACTGGCAAGAAAGGGACGTCCTTCGTTGGCCTTAATTTCTACGTCGGTCACTGCAATAAAATCCTTGGCATTGACTATAAAGTCAGTACCCCTTGCTTCGGAGTCCAGATAGATGGTTCTCTCAATACGGCAATGTCAGGGGATGGCTAAACAAAAATTTGGTATCTAATGATTATATAATTCCTTAAGGGCCAAAAGCAAGAAAGATGAAAATAACAGCCGCGTTTATTTATATTTGTAAGTGATTGTGGTTTGAATGGATATTGGACTGATATGTGACTTCTATGATATTGTTACAATAGTATGAAACCCAAAGCATCGAATTATCACAAAAAAGATAAAAAAATAAATCGGGCAAAGAGCCCCACAAAAAATGGGCGGCAGTCCGTTTCAGAGAGTACCTCCTTACCCAAACTCGAAGTGGTACTTAAGTGTGATAATGTAGGATGTTTGGAAGCTGTGCATAGCATCATTCATTCCATAGCATTACCCGAAGTCGCAATCAGTGTGATTCATGCCGCAGTGGGAGATGTGAACAAGTCCGATATATTTTTAGCTGAAACCGGCAGCAGACTGATTATTGGGTTCAACATTGACGTATTACCGAAACTGGACCATTTGCTTAGTGAGCATGAGGTTGAAGTAAGGCTGTATAATGTTATTTATACGCTGCAGGATGATTTAGCCAAGATTGCAGTAAGTATGATCCCCCATGAAAGCAGGGAAGCAATTCTTGGCAAAGCAAAGGTTATTGCGCTCTATAAAAGCAGCCGCAAAGGCATTATTCTTGGGTGTGACGTACTGGAGGACCGCCTGGCCTTGGGCGACACCTTCAGGCTTATTTCAGCCATGGGCCCGGTATATACCGGCAGGATCAATTCCCTTCACATTGAAAATGCTGCGGTGCAGAAAGCTACAAAGGGCCAGAAAGTCGGCTTGAAGATACCTGATTTTAAAAAGGCCTCCATCGGTGATTTGGTCGAGTGCTATACGAGCAAGCGCCAAAAGGGCCCGCCATCCTGGAAGCCCAGAGGAGGAATTTTCAGAATATAGGATGGACAAGGATTGCGGACCGAGCGCCAGAAGATCATAGAATTCTTGACCGGTAAGGAAAGGGATGTACGGGAGATTTCCCAGGGCCTCGGCCTGCAGGAAAAAGAGGTGTATGGACATCTTGAGCACATCGCCCGCTCAATAAATGCCCAGGGCGGCAGATTGAAGGTCAGGCCGAGTGAGTGTCTGAAATGCGGCTTTGTCTTTGCAGACCGCAAGCGTTTCACCAAGCCGGGCCGCTGTCCGAAATGCCGTAAAAGTCATATTCGCAGTGCAGGTTTTTTGATCGAATTCTATTCACATTCCTAGCCCGGATTATTCATGACTCTGGAATATTAATTTTTTTATCTTGTTGATATTTAGTCGAAATTGAATAATATCTCAGTGCTTAGCAATACGCAGAGTGCTTTTGGCTTGTTCCGTAACTGCATCTGAAAAGAGTCACCCTGAGGGGGCGGCGATTTGGCTGAATCTGCTTCGTCATCGGGCGATTCGCGTAGTCAACTAGAGCGAATCACCCTCTTCCTCACATTTTCAGCCAACTCACCACCTGAATAATCCGGGCTAGACAATTAATTTGACTATTTTGCAAAAAAATAAAGAAGCAGGCCGAGGGCAAGGAGGAAGGGGCCGTTTGCCCCATAGATGAAATAAATAAGGGGGTAGCGGCTGCCAAGCAATTCCTTGAGCCTGGGTTTGTTTACCAGCCCCGGGATCCAGAAGGCAACGGTTATCACGAATCCAAAGAGGCATAGTATAATGCTGAAAATCTTCACAACCGCTATATTCATTAGCTTATTCCCTCAATTGATTTGCCCCATATCTATTTGAAAAGGCAGAGGAAGTATCCTCTGCCTTTTCATAAAAGCATACACCACGCATCATATCCAACATCAGCACCTTATGCAACGCCCTCCGAAGCGTCGCCCTCTACCGCGATGGTGTCTTCTGCCTGCAAAGCTGCTCTTTCGGTGTATCCTTGATCCTCTCTTGCTTGTAATTGAGGACCTCCCTTTGTTGCCATGTAAATGCCGCCTGTTTTTTACAATAAAATGGTCCGAACCTCTACCGGAGAAATGGTGACGCCTGTTTCTTTTAATATGGGTATTACCAAAACTATGCCGTCTTATATGTCGACTGTGTTTAGGAGTTCTAACAACAATACGGCTGTGCCTTTTAATGTGAGGTTTCCCAACTGCATGCCTGTGTCTCCTGAAATTATGAGGCTTAACAATAACATGACGGTGTCGAGACCTATGGGAAAAACCCTGTATTACCCTATGTCGATGTCCCCCGGTTCTGAACCAATACCCATGTCCTGACTTAAACCAGCGTCCGTGCAAAAATACATGCTGATACCCAAATGGATCATAATATCGATACCCATGGGTTATCCTTAATCTTCGTCCATGCGCTAGTTTATACCAGTAACCATTGAGAAAGACATAATGATAGCCATACTTGTCTCGGTATTTATTATCGTATCTTTCTCTATTGCCATAGTCATTGGTTTCCTTGAAATATTGCCATTCATCATAGTCAATGAATTCATCGCCGTTGGCATCTATTTCATTGAATACCTCGCTGGTTCCATGTGAATAATATGATTCAAATTCATTCCAGGAAATATATTCGTCATCGTTGGAATCGATGTCGACAAAATATCCATTATATTCAGTAGCCGAGGAGTAGCCGCTTAAGCCAATGAATGCCAACGTTGTTAATATTATTAATAATATCCTCTTCATAATGTCACCTCCTCAGGGAGGGTTCAATCGAAATACAGTTCAAAACATGCATTACCTCTCTTCCAACACTATAATCATCATTATCATCTGGTTTTGAGCAGGGTAAGGAATGATGTCAATCGAAAAAATGGCCACGAGAAAATTGAAATATATTAGTTGAAGAACTCTCAGTCTTCCAAAAGAGGCAATGAAGAAACAAAAAGCTATTGTATTCCGAGAAATCCGGACGAAATTCGGATTATTGGGCATTTTTCCTTTTTTCATCAGATTGTTATTAGAGCAAAGAGCACTAAAAAAGAACTACCCGGAAGCCTACCAGGAAACATTGAAAGTTGGCAAAGATGCAGCTAAAGAATTCCCTATGTTGATTGCTATGTTTACCATTATTGCCAGAAAAGAGGGGATAGATAATGCATATGAATTTGTAAAAAGCATTTTTCAAAAGGTTGCAATTCACAGCATGCCTGCCCTATATCAAATTGATGACTTGGTAAAATGCGAAGGCGATACCTTTGAAAACTTTATGAAATTCAATATCGCCTGGTTTAATGCGATGAATGAAGAGGGTACATGGAAAGTCGATAACATTACGAAAGAAAAAGACAAGCTGACTATAATAGTCACTGAATGTGCAAACTGTATACTTGGTAAGGCTTTTGATTGCCCAGAAATAGCAAAACTTGGTTGCGATCACGATTTAGCTGGCTACCCTGTAATCGTTGATAAAGTTAATGCAGAGTTCAGAAGACCACATACAATTGCAAAGGGCGATGAGTTTTGCGATTTCATGTTTTATAGAAAAGGTACGGCACCAGATACAGAACATTTAAATAAATGAATTTTGACTCTCACCTGGCTTAATTTTTAAACTCTTTCAGAAAGAGCAAGAGCCAAGAGCAGATTTGACCCGGTTTTCACGGTTTTACACCTTATTAAGCCTGTGGATAATTTTTTTATGGCCGAACAATGTTATTTAAAACTGCTGGTAAAATGATAGTGATTACCAGCCCCCCCTCAGGCGCAATCGCAGCTGTTATGTCGCCACCATGTAAACGAATCGCACGCTCGGCAATGGCCAGCCCGATTCCTGTCCCTCCGGTCTGCCGGTCACGGGCATCCGCCACCCGGTAAAACGGCCGGAACAGATTTCCAAGAGCGCTTTCCGGCACACCCGGGCCTTGATCATGCACTTTAATCCGGGCAAATTTTCCCTGATCATTGAAAGTACCAAGCGTAACCTTGACCTGAGTATTCTCAGCCGTATACCACACACCATTGCGGATGACATTTTCGATTGCCTGGTGCAATAATTCCCGTGAACCATAAATCATGGAATCGCTTGTATCCAGACTTACACTTCGATTGCGGCTTTGGGCCTCATAATCGGCATCCTGCACGATTTCTTTCAGAAGACCTGCCAGATCGATTTGTTCTTTCTCCATTAACTCCGACCTGCTTTCAAGGACAGTGAGAGTGAGCAATTGACCGATGAGTTCATTGAGACGTTCCGCTTCCTTTCCGATTCTGTCAAGCGGGGTATTATTCACTGCTTTACTCTTCTGCCGGGCCAGTTCCAGAGCGACATTAAGGCGGGCAAGCGGTGAGCGCAATTCATGTGAAATGTCTCGCAAAAGACGCTTCTGGGATTCGAGCAGTGTTTCAATCTGCTCGGCCATCTGGTCAAAATCTTGTGCCAGGTCACCGATTTCTCCTCCCTGCCCTGTCAGCTGGGGGCCGACCCTGGTGGTCAGGTCGCCGCCTGCAAAATTCTGGGTTGCCTCACGCAGTTTGCGTATCGGCGATGTTAGTGAGCGGGCAAGCAGATAACAGATAACCCCGGTCACTATAAAGGTAATGAGCAACCGCAGAGTTAAGGTGCGCGGATTCAAAATGTGCTGAAGCGGCGTAAGTGGCCGGATATCCACATGAAGGATATATCCTTTCTCCAGGGGAAAGGCTAATCGGAATCCACTCCCTCCCGGCCAGCGAAATGGACTTTTGTCCGCAGTATGATGTTTGCCGGTGCGTGGTCCGCGACGTGGTCTTTTGTCGGCAACCTGCTGTTCACCGGTCTCGGAAGTTTCTCTCACCAGATTCCTGACACGGGGTGGCACTCGCCGTCCGGAAAGCGGGCCATCATCGCCGTGAAACAGGAAAAGCCTTGCCTGCTCTTTTTGCTGGAGGATGCGGATCTCATCTTCAAGCGCCTTGGGTCCGGATTCTTCATATGTCTGTATTAATTGTCTACCCAGCGGTGTAAGCCGTTTGACGTTCCGGGAAATTTCCGCCGCTCGATGATCCGTTGTCAAGGCAAGTATTACAAGAATAGCGCCGATAAGGGTTGTTGCCAACCAGAAGGCCAGAAAAATTTTTACAAAAAGATTGCGCATGGATACTCAGTTATCCTGGTTTTTATCATCGCCCGTGGGCATGACATATTGATAGCCAACACCGCGCACCGATTTGATCCGCTCCTGATCACCTGCATGACGGCCCAGTTTCTTACGGAGACTGCTGATGTGCACATCTATACTGCGGTCAAACATGGCAAGCTTTCTGCCCAGAACGTTATGAGCAAGATCTTCCCGCGGCAAAACCTTGCCAGCGTTTTTTAACAGTTCATGCAGAAGCGTAAACTCAACCGAAGTAACATCCACCTTCCGGCCATTGCACAGGATGGTTCTAGCGCCCATATGCAATTCAACATCTCCAACGACAATGTCATCTGCCGGGCGGGCGATTTCACTTACGGTATTTTTTTCCCCTACAGTCCGGCGTTGAATCGCCTTGATGCGGGCGACCAACTCCCTGGGATTGAATGGTTTCGGCAGATAGTCATCAGCCCCCATCTCAAGCCCCACAATCCGGTCCACATCGTCACCTCTGGCAGTCAACATGAGAACGGGGATATTTGAATCGGCCCGGATCTTGCGCAACACGTCAAATCCGTTCATCCCCGGCAGCATTACATCCAGCACAATCAATTCGTATTCACCGGCTAGCGCTGTTTTTGCTCCCTTCTCGCCGTCATGGACTGTCTCGACGTCAAAACCTTCCGGCCCGAGATAATCGGTCAGCAGTTCACAAAGCTCAATATCGTCATCAATCACCAGGATGCGGTTCATTTATATCTGCTCCTCATAACATTATCGCTGTCCTTATATTCACTTTACCGCAAATCATCTGCTGATACCGTAAAGATTTGTAAAGCGCCATCACCTCCCTTAACAAAACTTTACATGAATTTACGGTAACTTAACAGCACCTTACAAAATAAAGCCATATAGTGAAAGTAAAGAAACGGTAACCAACCGACAACCTATAAAACGGAGGTAAACATGAAAACAGACAAAAAACAGACCTGCTGAATGCAGGCCGGAAAACAACACAAAATGAGACAAAAAAAATTCAACAAAGGAGACTATCATGAAAAAGCAAATCAACAAAACTGAGATCAAATCAGGTAAAAGTTTTCTCAAAACAACGGCAAGTGCAGCAACAGCATTCATGCTGGTGATAACCTTCATTACTATGATGCCTGATGCCAGTGAGGCAAGGCAGTTCAAGAAGATGCAAAGATCCCCTGATGACGTTGTCTGCATGCTCGGTGGCCGATTGGATCTGACAGAGGAGCAGAAGACCGCCATCCTGCCGATCATTGAAGAATCAATTGAGAAACGCAAGGCATTGAAGGATGATTTCCGGTCCAAGCAACAGGAACGCCATGACGCCCTCCGCAGTGAAATGGAAGTTGTTGATGATGAGATTAAAACCCAGCTGGATGAAATTCTCACTGACGACCAGATGGCCAAGTACACTGAATTCAAGGAAGAGCGCAAACAGAGAATGCAAGAAAGGCAAGAGCGCCGAAGTGAATTTGGCGGCAAGCGCCATTTCAGAAACTGGTAAAATACTAAAGGAGAAATTGAAAAACATTTTCATTGGGCAGGAGGGTTTTTTCCTCTTGTCCAATGATTTTAAGAAAAAAATAAAGTCCCCGCAGTTCGGCGTGGCAATAGAAAAGGCCGGTTACCAGATTAATGGTAACCGGCCTTTTTCAATTGAGCGGATATCATGCTGTCAGTGTAAATCCCTTTTCAAGCATTTGCATCATGGATAATGGGATGACGCTGAATTCGGTGCAGCCATATTGAGTGAGAATTTGCTCGGCCTTCCTGACCCGGTT
>CALZHT010000077.1 GCA_945787445.1 uncultured Desulfobulbaceae bacterium | reverse complement strand
CTGTAGGTTGAGTAATTCACGCAGACATGTTCCATTTGAGCGCGGGCTTCATGCACTTTAACCGGATTCCACTTTCTGCTTGACCAAAAGGACCGGGCATTTCATTCTGATAGAGATGAGAATAATGGAATGATTAAGATTTTCGCGCAATACATGTTTCTGTGGGTATTCGGGCTCATTGCGGCTTTATTGGCTGCCGCGGTTGCCAATGGTGGGGCGGCAATGAAAATAGTACTAAAACGGTAGCAAAAAAATTTTGGCTGCATTTTCGCTTTCATTCCATTGGGCGATAAAGAACCGGTGTGATTAAAAGTACAATGATCTTTCAAACTGTTGGTTAGGATAAAGTAGATAGGAGTAAATGAGAAACCTGTTTGGCACTTTTGGCGGGGTGTTTACTCCGTCCATTCTCACAATCCTGGGCGTGATTATGTTCATGCGGGCCAATTTTGTAGTTGCCCAAGCCGGCGTAATTGGCGCTCTCGCCATATTGTTGCTTTCCAAGCTACTCACTCTAACAAGTTCCCTATCCATTGCAGCTATCAGCACCAACATGCCGGTTCGGGGCGGAGGATCATATTTCCTCATATCCCGGGTGCTGGGCGCTGAATTCGGCGGCGCCATCGGTCTTGCTCTCTTCTTTGCCTTATCTTTATCCGTGCCGTTTTATATTCTTGGTTTTGCCGAAGCCCTGGTGCTCTCTGTTCCATCTTTAGCACCATATTTTTATGTGATTACCTTAGCTACGGCGGTGATCCTTTTTTCTGTGGCTTTCTCCGGTGCCGGCTGGGCGATCAGGACCCAGTATTTCATCATGGTTTTTCTGTTCCTGGCTATTGCGGCATTTTTAGGAGGGGCGGTGCAGCATTTTTCATTTGGTCAGCTGCAGGAAAATCTTGCCCCGGCCTATACTCGCGTTGATTACGGTAACGCTGCTGCCCCATATTTTACGTTCTGGAGTATCTTTGCCATATATTTCCCTGCGGTGACCGGCATCGACGCCGGTCTCAACATGTCAGGCGATTTGCGTGATGCCGGTAAAAGCATACCCAGGGGCACGCTGGCTGCCGTCGGAGTCGGGTTTATAATCTACTTGGCGCAGATCA
Source organism: uncultured Desulfobulbaceae bacterium (assembly GCA_945787445.1). Taxonomy (GTDB): domain Bacteria; phylum Desulfobacterota; class Desulfobulbia; order Desulfobulbales; family CALZHT01; genus CALZHT01. The sequence goes on along the minus strand of CALZHT010000077.1, from coordinate 14,684 downwards.
TTCTTGACGGCGGGGCCTATAGCCGTGATGCATTGCGGACTATGCCATTCGTACTGCTCAAAGACAATGCCATTTTCGGGTGGTCAATTCTTGTTGTTCTTGGTGTGGTGGCAGCCACGCTTTCGAGTGCGCTCGGCAGTTTTCTCGGGGCGCCGCGAGTATTGCAAGCCGTTTCCCGGGACAAAATGATTCAATTTTTACAATTTTTCAGCAAGGGGACGCCGAAAGGTGACGAACCGCGGCGCGCCCTATTCCTGACATTTTTTATTACAATTGCCGTTCTCCTCTGGGCCGGGAATGAAAGCGGCGGAGCCGCGTTAAACGGCGTGGCGGCAATTATTTCCATGTTTTTCCTATACAGCTACGGCATGATCAACTTAGCTGCTTTTATTGAAGATTTCAGCGATATTCCTTCCTTCAGGCCGCGTTTTCATTTTTTCCATTGGTTAATATCCTTGGTCGGCGCTGTCGGCTGCCTCATAGCCGCGATCCTGATTAATTGGCTCGCCGCCTCTATGGCAGTGTTGATTATCATTCTTCTTCTTTGGTACATCAAGACCAGGCGTTTGCAGGCGGCCTTTGGCGATTCCCGGCGGGGATTCATTTTCAATGCCATACGCAATAATCTGCTGCGTATGCAAAAACTTGTTGAGGCCCCCAAGAACTGGCGGCCGACAGTGCTTGTTTTTTCAGGAAATCCTGATTTTCGTGAAACTCTGGTTACCTATGCGGTCTGGCTTGAGGCAAAACGTGGCCTGGTTTACCTGGCCAATATCCTGGTAGGTGATTTTCATGAGTTGGTGCCACGCCGGCCTGCCGCGATCAAGCAACTTGATCAATTCTGTCAAGAAAAGGAGATCAGCGCCTTCCCTGTCGTAGTGATTGCCGAGGAGGTTGAGCAGGGTGTTTCCATACTCTTGCAGTCAACACTGGTCGGCCCCATCAGGCCGAATCTGGCGGTGTTTGGTTGGTCGGGGAAAAAAGACAGGGTACATTCTTTTATTAATCAGTTGCGCGCCGCCGCCGAATTGGATATCAGCATTGTCTTGCTCCACGCCGTAGAACTGCCGGTGGTGCATAAATCCAAGCGCATCGACGTCTGGTGGCGCGGCCAAAAAAACGGCGGCCTGATGCTGCTTCTCGCCTATTTACTGACCCATAACTGGGAATGGCAAGAAACGACCATCAGGGTTATCCGTCAGGTGGAAAATGAAGCAGGTCATAAACCGGCCCAAGAGGCCCTGGAAAAGCTGATTTACGCGATAAGGATGGAGGCGGCGACGGCGGAAATTGTTGTCAGCAGCGAGCCCTTTACCGAAGTCCTGCACCAGCATTCACAAGATGCAGACTGCATCCTGCTCGGTTTTGATATCCCGGAATCCGAGAATGAAGCCCAATGGCAAAATAACTATTTCGGGCTGTTAAATGGAATGCCGACAACGATTCTCGTCAATTCCAGCGGCGCAGAAGGATTGTTGACCGATTTAACGGCTTGAATCCAGGCCTTATTTTTAATGCTGGGGAGATGTTCCCAGCACTTTCGCTTTGATCATTTGCTTGGCATAAGCGCCTGGTTCCGGTTCCACCCAATGGATAAATGATTCGGTGACGCGAGCAAAGGCGCCGTCGTCTTGCTTGCATTTGTCACAAATGTTTTCCGCTGAATCCCTGTACATTATGACCTTGCTGGCAGGTTCACCATCTTTGTCCACTGCGGCCATTTTCCGGCAACCGCACTCAAGCCTCACCACTGCAACACCTATGGCATCCGGACTGCCTTCCAGGATGCCTTCGATCATGGCCTCCTCTGACTTTTGGGCGGAAATTTTTTTTTGCTTCTGTTTTTTGTTTTTTTTCGGTTTGAGTTTCATTGTCATCTATGCGTAAATGTTGTGGCTGTAGCCAATTCTAATATCACATGGTTTGTCTGAACAAAGCGGAAATCCCGATTAAGCGGGGCCGCGGGATTGTTCATTAAGGCTAAATACCTTAAAAGATTGGAGCGTTGTGGTCAACAGGAAATAGAACTTTATGGGGATCTTCTGGACACCCATGGCGAACCTATATACTCCTTTTGCGGAATCATTATGTTTGTCTTGTTAAAACAGTTTATTACGGTAGACGCAGGTCTAGTTGAAACTTTATAGCGACGGAGTCGCGTTTAACACAAAATTGCTGGAGTTCGCAATTTTGCGTAGAACCTAAAGAGTTTGAGTACCAGGATTACCATGGAGTTTTTAACAAGGAGCATAACAGAGATGCCGATTGTCAAATTTTGGTTAAATTTTTATTGACAAAACCACAGGGTTGAATTAGAGGGAGAAAGTCGAATATTTAATTCGTTCCCATCTGGAAAGTCGCAGACTTGGAGGATGCTGGAACTAGTTGTTTCCAATTCAGAAACTGACAATTTCGCGAAAGGTCAAGGAGATCAAGGAATTGTGCGGAGACGTGCTCGGGTATGTCGCATAAGCAATTCCGCCGATCGACGCAGAGATTTCGCAAAAGGGGCGTTTCCGGATGGAAACTAATTCGGTACATGAAGAGTAAACGGTTGTGAAACCAAGGAAAACCTGTTCTTCAGGGGATTTCCCCTGAATACATCATTAGCGGAGGAGTAATTATGTGGCAGATTGATATTGACAATGATAAATGTGTTGGCGATGGCGAATGTGTAGACGCTTGTCCCGCAGAAGTTTATGAGATCATTGATGAAAAGGCAGTGGCCGTTAACGCCGACGAATGCTTGGGTTGCGAGACTTGTGTTGAGGTTTGCCCAGAAGGAGCCCTCACGGTAACAGAAGTCTGATCCGACTGAAGTTTTTTTTGTGCTCAATATAGGCCTATCTCCTGAAACACGGAGATAGGCCTATATTTTTTTGTTGTATACAAATATCTAATGGGTGAATTATACTACGAGGTTGTTTACCCGGGTCTGTTTAGACCTGATAACAATTTAGTAAGAGAAAAGTAAATCAGGGAATTGCCGGTATGAGCATTAAGCCCGGAGCTTCAATTCGAACCCATCTTTTTCTAGCGGCCATGATTTGGACAGCCGTTGGCCTCAGTCTGATGGGTTTTGGGATATACTGGGCTTATGGCCGTTTGCCCGGATGGCTTCTTGCTGCCAGCATTATAGTGGGATCGGGTAAATCGTTTTATGTGCTGGATAGAACTGCAAGAAAGAATCTTTCCCGTATTTCACAGTTCAAGGACAGGACCTGCATCGGCGCTGTCTATTCGATTCGTATGTGGCTGTTGATCGGCGGTATGGTGATTATGGGCAGGCTGTTGCGTTTTACCGCCATTCCCCTGGAATATATTGGCCTCCTCTACGTAACTGTCGGCTGGGCACTATTGCTGTCGAGTCGGCTCACCTGGCAGAGATGGTCCAACTGTCCATTGTCCTAACGGAGTTACTCCATGACGGTCCAATCACTGAATAGAGTGGAAATCGATCTGCCTGCTTTGCGGCATAATTACCGCAATATCCGGAAGAAGGTGGGAATGACGACGCGGGTCATGGCAGTTGTCAAGTCGGAAGCCTATGGCCATGGTTTGCTGGAGGCGGCCAAGGCCCTTCACCAGGAAGGCGCCGATACCTTTGGTGTGGCGGAGATAGAAGAAGGTGTAAGCCTGCGGGAAGCAGGGATCCCGGGCGAAATCATCGTTCTGCTTGGTCCGCCATTAGGAGGATATGAGGATATCGTCCACTACGACCTGAGCCCTGTTGTTTATAATAAGGAGGACCTGGCGGAACTCTCCGCCTGTGCCGAAAAAAGGGGAAAAAAGGTCGGGGTGCATCTCAAAGTGGACGTGGGTATGGGCAGGTTCGGCATCATGCCTGAAGATGTGGAGGCATTGGTCCAGGAAATAAAAAGGTTAGCGGGAATCCATCTTGCCGGTGTCCTCAGTCATTTCCCGGTAGCTGATGAACCTTCGGCAGCAAAAACCATTGACCATTACCGGGCATTTGAAAAAATTCTGGCCCAGATCCACAGACTTTACCCGCATGAGAAAGTCAGCCATATTGCCAATTCCGCCGGCCTGCTAAGGTATCCACAAGCTCATTTCGACCTGGTGCGGCCGGGAATAAGCCTCTATGGTTGTTATCCTGCTGATGATAGCGAAACGCGATCGTCGCTCTCCCTGAAGCCGGTGATGAGCTTTAAAACGACGGTGGTCCAGGTAAAAGATGTGCCGGAAGGATATGGTATCAGTTACGGCCATATATTTGTCACGGCCCGGCGCACCCGCCTGGCTGTTCTGCCGGTGGGATATGATGATGGATACCTGCGCAGGCTTTCCAATCGAGCCGAGGTCATCATTCATGGTAATCGGGCGCCGATAGTGGGGAGAGTTTGCATGAACGCCTGCCTGGCAGACATTACCGACCTTCCTGAGATCAAACCCGGTGATGAGGCTGTTCTCATGGGCAGGCAAAAGAATGAGGAGATAACCGCCGATGAGGTTGCCCAATGGATGGAAACCATCCACTATGAAGTGTTGTGCCTATTTGGCGGCAGGAATCGGCGTATCTATATTAACTGAGTATGTTTTTGCGACAAAGGAACAGGAATGATTAAGGCACGTCTTAAAGAACGGCTCGACCAGTGCTTTGTTGAAGGTATTGAAAAGGGATTCTGGACCGACTCCGCCGCGGATCTCTACTCTGTTGAAGAACCGAAACAAGTGGCCCATGGGGATTTTTCAACCAATATGGCCATGATTGTGGCAGGTCGGGAGAAAAGAAAACCCAGGGATGTTGCCCAACAGCTCGCTGGAATGCTATCCCTTCACAAGGATCTTGTGCACAAGGTGGATGTGGCTGGTCCGGGTTTTGTAAATGTTTTTATCAACAAAGACGAGTGGCAGAAAGTCCTCTATGTCGTCTGCGAGCTGAATGAAAATTACGGCCCCGCTAATGTCGGCAATGGAAAAAAAGTTCTGGTTGAATTTGTCAGTGCAAATCCCACCGGTCCTCTGAGTGTCGGCCATGGTCGCCAGGCGGTTTTGGGAGATGCCGTTGCCCGCCTGCTTTCGGAAACAGGGCACGAGGTTACTCGGGAATATTATTATAATGACGCCGGCCGCCAGATGCGGGTGCTGGGAGAATCGACCCGGGCCAGATATCTTGAACTTCTCGGCCTTCCCGCAGAGTTTCCCGAAGACGGGTATCAGGGCCGGTATATTCGTGATATAGCCCATGAACTGGTTGAAGAAAAAGGCGACACCTTGAAAGATGCCCCGGATGAAATCCCTTTTAAGGAAAAGGCTGAAAAGGTAATTTTTGACGATATCAATAACACCTTGGGTCGTTTGGGTATCCGATTCGATAATTATTATAACGAGCATTCGCTTTATGAAAACGGCCATGTCGATGAAGTGGTGAACCTCCTGCGAGAAAGGGGTCTGGTATACGATCAGGATGGGGCCGTGTGGTTTAAGACCACGGATTTCGGCCACGATAAGGACAGGGTTATTATCAAGAGCAGCGGCGAGCCCACCTATCGGTTGCCTGATATCGCCTATCACCGGGAGAAGTTCAGGCGAGGTTACGACTGGATGGTTGATATCTTCGGTTCAGACCACATTGCCACAGTGCCTGATGTCCTGGCCGGGATCAAAGCGCTGGGGTATAATGACGAAAAAGTAACCGTGGTTATCCACCAGTTCGTTACCCTCATGCGTGATGGCAAACAGGTGAAAATGTCCACCCGCAAGGCCACATTCGTCACGGTTGATGAGCTGCTCGACGAGGTGGGGCCGGACGTTGTCCGCTTCTTTTTTCTGATGCGCCGGGCCGACAGCCAGCTTGAATTTGATCTTGATCTTGCCACCAAGGAAAGCCAGGAAAATCCGGTATACTACGTACAGTATGGCCATGCCCGCCTGGCCAGCATTGCCAAACAGGCAGAGGCAAAGGGTGTGAAGGCGGGGAACTTGGATGCAGCGGCTGTTCATTTGCTCGCTCTTCCGGAGGAGATAAATATGCTCAAGGCCATGGCTTCGTATCCCGATCTTGTAACAAATGCAGCCCTTGCCTTGGAACCCCATCGGCTCATCTTTTTCCTGCAGGACCTGGCTGGACAGTTCCACAGTTACTATAATAAGCATCGGGTACTATCGGATGACCAGGAGCTTTCAAGGGCAAGGCTATGGCTGGCCGAAGGACTAAGAATTGTGTTCAGGAACGGCTTAACGCTTCTCGGCTTGACCGCACCGGAAATCATGTAACGAATTTTGGGAATGGCTGCACACCAACGCAAAAAAAAGAAAAAACCTTCCATTCGTCTGGAACTTACCTGGGGAGGACTTGCAGGCCTGGGAGTGGTCAGCTTCTGCATTTTTCTGTGGATGTTTCTTCTGGGGATATGGGCTGGGCAGACGGTACTGCATACCTCGGATATGACCAACAACGCATCACTGACGGAAAGCCTATCAGGCATATGGCAACCACGGTCGAACGGTTCACCCGATAATGCTCAGCAACAATTCGGCTTTGCGGAGAACGGAAACGATGTTCGCGAAAGCCAGAAAGAAGAATGGCTGGCGGCTGAGCAATCCTATTTCTCATTGCAGGTTGCGTCGTTCAGGGACCGGGACATTGCGCAGGAATTTGTTTTAAACTGGCGGACTGAAGGACATGATACCTTTTTGTTGCCTCCTGAAAACGGTAAGAATGATTCGAAATGGCGGGTGGTTGTCGGCAAATTCGAAAAACTTGCCGATGCGAACGCCTTAGCTGCCCGCTTTGAAGAAGAAGATAATATTCGTGCCTATATAGCGCTGCTGCCGTCCTCGAAGTTCAGCAAACCTTGACCTGGATTATCCCCTGGAGTAAGATATTTCGCCTTAATATATTGAGAATAATATACGAAAAAAAAGCTATTGTTTATGGTGCGTTTAAAGTGCCTAAAGTGCCTAAAGTGCCTAAAGTGCCTAAAGTGCCTAAAGTGAGCTAAAGTGAGCTAAAGTTTGAAGTGCCTAAAGCTAAAGGATTTATACGCCAAGGGGGCACTGAAAATAGTCTGATCAGAAAAGCGCCCATCGGAAGTGCCCTTGGTGTGCATCCCGCAAGGAGGCATAAATACCATAACTTTAGGCACTTCTTCAAAATAGGTATCAAGTAAAAATCTGCCGAGATCAGGTTATCTGAAGGTTGATGTGATTGATATGATTCGCAACGCCCGCATGGAAGACATAAAGACAATTTACGATCTTCTAAACCATTATTCCGATAAAGGATTGCTGTTGGGGCGCTCATTAAGCTCCCTATATGACCAGCTCCGGGATTTCAAGGTATGCGAGGAAAAGCATCCTGAAACCGGGATTGTGCAAGTGGCAGGAGTCTGCGCCCTCCACGTGTGTTGGGAGAATCTTGCCGAGATACGTTCCCTGGCAGTGCATGAAGCGTTTCACGAAACGGGTATTGGGACAAAATTGATTAAGGCCTGCCTTCATGAGGCTGAAGAATTCGGGATTACCCGGGTGTTCACCCTCACCTACCAGCCCGGTTTTTTCCAGAAGAATTTTTTTCGACCTATTAATAAGAATGAACTCCCTCATAAGGTGTGGAGTGATTGCATTAATTGTCCCAAATTCCCGGATTGCAATGAAGAGGCTTTAATCTGGGAAAAGAGCAACTACGCAAAATTGTAAACTACAGCAATTTTGTGTTAAACGCGGCTACGCCGTTATTAAAGCCAGAGCTAAATTCATGGCAAGTAATTGCTTGATTTAACTACACAAAAAATAACATAGCAAATTTTTATTATCTTTTGGCGCAGAGCGCCTAAATGTTTTTCAGAATTATTACGGGTAAGAGAGCATCGCCGCATGATGCTTACACCCTATTTCAGTAGCATCTATGCTTTTACGTAGATGTCGTACCTTAATGAATAGCGGCGCAGCCGCGTTTAATAAACCGCCTTCGCTGACACAGTGACTAAAATTGCAAGTCACTCTCGCAATACTACTGATTAAATTTTCGGCTCAGGCGGCTTATGGAGTATTGATATGTTGGGAACAGCATTAACGAAATTGTTCGGCAGTAAAAATGAAAGGGTGCTGAAACAGCTCAACCCGCTTGTTGACAAAATCAACACTCAGGAGCCGGCAATCCAGAAACTGGATGATGGCGCCTTGGCTGCCAAAACCGTGGAATTCAAAGAGCGGTTCGCCAAGGGTGAGATCCTTGACAGCCTGTTGCCCGAGGCTTTTGCCGTGGTCCGTGAGGCCTCCAAACGTGTACTCGGCATGAGGCCTTACGATGTGCAGCTCATCGGTGGAATTGTTCTTCATAACGGCAGTATCGCTGAAATGAAGACCGGTGAAGGAAAAACCCTGGTTGCCACCATGCCCGTTTATCTCAATGGCCTGACCGGCAGGGGCGTTCATGTGGTGACGGTGAACGATTACCTTGCCAGACGCGATTCAGAGTGGATGGGAGGCATATATAACTTCCTGGGATTGACCTTCAGAACTATTGTACACGAATTGGATGACGCCCAGCGCCAGGAAGCCTATGGCGCCGATATAACCTATGGCACCAATAATGAGTTCGGCTTTGACTACCTGCGTGACAATATGAAGTTCGACATCAGGGATTACTGTCAGCGGGAATTTCATTACGCCATTGTAGACGAGGTGGACTCCATTCTCATTGATGAAGCGCGGACACCGCTGATTATCTCAGGTCCGGCCGATATTTCCACGGAGTTGTATAATAAGGTCAACAGGATTATCCCGAGTTTTAAACGGGAAGTGCACTACGCTGTTGACGAAAAGGCGCGCACCGTATCCATGACAGAGGAGGGCGTAGCCCAGGGTGAAAAGCTCCTTCACATCGACAATCTCTATGATCCGGCTAACATTGAATGGCTGCATCATTTGAACCAGGCCATGAAAGCGCATGTGCTGTTTCAACGCGACGTGGATTATCTGGTGAAGGAGGGTGAGGTGCTCATCGTTGATGAGTTTACCGGCCGGACCATGCCGGGCCGCCGTTACAGCGATGGATTGCATCAGGCTCTCGAGGCCAAGGAAGGGGTGAAAGTTGAGCGTGAAAATCAGACCCTTGCCTCCATTACCTTTCAGAATTATTTCCGCATGTACGAGAAGCTGGCCGGTATGACCGGTACTGCCGATACCGAGGCAGCGGAGTTCAAGAAGATCTATAACCTTGATGTTGTGTTGATCCCGACCCACATGGAGATGATTCGCAACGATTTTCCGGACGTGATCTATAAGACGGCCAGAGCAAAATACAAGGCGATCGTTAAAGAAATCAAAGAACTACACCAAAAGGGCCAACCGGCTCTGGTGGGCACCATCAGTATTGAGGTTTCTGAAAAGATTTCCGACATGCTCAAGAAGTCGGGCATCAAGCACTCTGTTCTCAATGCCAAACATCATGAGAAGGAAGCCGAGATTATAGCAGAGGCCGGCCAGGCCGGTAAGGTGACAATTGCCACCAATATGGCGGGCCGGGGTACGGATATCAAGCTTGGTGACCGAGTGGTAGACCTGGGCGGTTTGCATATCCTGGGAACCAGCCGCCATGAATCACGCCGGATTGACAACCAGCTCAGAGGCCGTTCCGGCCGCCAGGGTGATCCTGGTTCTTCACGCTTTTATCTTTCCCTGGAAGACGATCTTATGCGCATTTTCGGGTCTGACAGAATATCCGGCATCATGGACAAGCTGGGTATGGAAGAGGACGAGCCCATTGAACACAACATGATAAGTAAGGCCATTGAAAATGCGCAGCGTAAAGTGGAAGGGCATAACTTTGATATCCGCAAGCATCTTTTGGAATATGACGATGTTATGAACATGCAGCGTGAGGTCATCTATTCACAACGTCGTGAAGTTCTGGAAGGAGAGGAGATTAAGGATGTCATCCTCGATATGATGACGGAACTCGTAGACCAGGTTGTTGATGAATTTGCAGAAGGCAAGACAGCATCCGAGGAGTGGAACTGGGAGGAGCTTTCCGCACGAATTCTCAATACCTTTGGCCTTGCTGTTGAATGGCAAGAAGAAGACCGTAAGGACCTGGACTCTGAAACTTTCAGAGAAAAACTGCAGGCCCTTATTCTTTCAGCATATGAAGCACGGGAAAGGATGATCGGTGAAGCCAATATGCGTCAGCTCGAACGTGTCGTCCTGCTGCAAATAGTGGATACGCACTGGAAAGAGCACCTGCTTAACATGGATCACTTGAAGGAAGGTATAGGGCTGCGTGGTTATGGTCAAAAGAATCCCCTCAATGAATACAAGCGCGAGGGCTTTGAGATGTTCATGAATTTGATGGACACCATCAAACATAAGAGCGTAAGCACCATGTTCCGGGTTCAGCTTGTGCAGGAAGATGAAGTTGACCGGATGGCCAAGGAACAGCGGCAGCAGCAAAAGTCCATGCAGATGAGCCGGGGAGAAACCGCGGCGGAACGCAAGCCGGTAACCCGCGAAGGAGACAAGGTCGGCCGCAACGCCCCCTGTCCCTGCGGCAGCGGCAAGAAGTATAAAAAATGCCACGGCAAACCTAAATAGATTCAAAACTCCTGAGATCGGGACGTAATTTCAGGGAGTTACTGAAAAAGTGCCTAAAGTGAGCTAAAGTTCGAAGTGCCTAAAGTTATGGTACTTTATCTGATCAGACTATTTTCAGTGCCTCCTCGAGGGTTATAAATCCTTTAATTTTTGGCATTTCGAACTTTAGGCACTTAAGAAACTTTTCGTTAGGATGGTTGCGAATGGATAAAGCGGATCTCCGTGTTGCAGGATTTCAGGCCGCTGCCCTCAAGGCGGGTATACGGGGAAAAGACCGGCTCGATCTGGGTCTGATCCATTGTACTGCCCCGGCTAGTGCTGCCGGAGTGTTTACCACCAATGTGGTCAAAGCCGCTCCAGTACTTCTCGATATGAAACGGCTTGCCGGCGGAAAAATCCAGGCCATCCTGGTAAATTCCGGTGTTGCCAACGCCTGCACTGGTGCGGAAGGCATGCGCCTGGCTGAGAAAACAGCCTCTCTTGTCGCGAGCGCCCTGAACATTCCGGAAGATCTCGTCTTGGTCTCCTCTACAGGTGTTATTGGCGAGCAGCTCGATCTCTCCTGTTTTGAAAACAACATGGCATCCCTTGTTGCCGCTCTTTCACCTGATGGTTTCATGGATGTTGCCCGCGCCATAATGACAACCGATACGGTACCTAAAACCGCCACCCGCAGGGTGATGCTCAATGGCTGTGAAGTAAAACTCATGGGGCTCGCCAAGGGGGCTGGTATGATTATGCCCAATATGGCGACTATGCTATCATTTGTGCTAACCGATGCAAAGGCTCCCAGCCACGTTCTTCAGGGGATGCTCAAGAATAGTGTGGAGTTCTCGTTTAATGCCATCACGGTTGACGGCGATACCAGCACGAATGATTCCGTGATTATCATGGCGAGTGGTAGGGCGAATAACAGTCCGCTGGGCCAGGATAAAGAAGATAACCTCGCCTTTCAAAAAGGACTTGATGATCTGCTCAAAGAACTGGCCTTGATGATTGTTGCTGACGGAGAAGGCGCCACAAAATTAATAACCATAAGGGTTGAGGGCGCGAGGAATCATGATGACGCCCGTCGGGCCGCAATCACCGTGGCTAATTCCAGCCTGGTCAAGACTGCATTTTTCGGTGAAGATGCCAATTGGGGCCGGATTATTGCCGCCCTGGGCAGATCCGGAGCTGGCTTTGACCCGGACAGGGTAGATATAGCCTTTGATGATGTTGTTATGGTCAGAGACGGCCTGGGTCAGGGCGCTGAGATTGAAAAATCCGCAACCGAGGTTCTCAATAAAAAGCAACTGACTGTAACCATTACCCTCAAAGCCGGCTCTGCCGCCTTTGAAGCCTATACCTGTGATCTTTCCCTCGATTATGTCAAGATAAACGCCGACTACCGGACATAGCAACTCCCGCCATTCGCCTCTGTATCTTCTTTTACTTTTCTTTTGTGATTACATAACGCATTTTCCGTTTTTATTTAGGAATTTTTCTCAAAAAATTTTCATATTTTCATGCAGTTGGAACTTGACAAAAGCAGCGGGCGGAGTAAATGTTATGAATGGTCATTCATTTATATAAGGTGACTGGCTTTTTTTGAAGTAATCCGTAAATTCGGTTTTACGTTTATTTTGGGCCTGGCCCTTATGGGGGGGCCAGTTTTGTTTTAAAATTTAGCTTAGGAAGGAGAACAAAATGAAGAAAATGTTTTTAGCAGTAGTGGGTATAGCGATGCTAATGAGTGGTGCTGCCTATGCAGGCAGCGGCGGCGCACACTGGGGGTACACCGGTGACGAAGGACCTTCCCATTGGGGCGACCTGGCTCCTGAGTACAAAATGTGCAAGGAGGGCAAAAACCAGTCTCCTGTCAATATTGTAACGGAAGACACCAGTTGCGTAGACGCGGTCCTGGAGGAACTGAAGCTCAGCTATAAGCCTTCCGCCCTCGATGTTGTCAATAATGGGCATACAATAAAAGTTAATTATGCCAAGGGCAGTACCATGGAAATGGGCGGTACCACCTTCAACCTCCTGCAGTATCATTTCCATAGCCCGAGCGAAAACAATATTGACAGTAAATCCTATCCCATGGAAGTCCATCTTGTACACGCAGATGCAGATGGCAACCTGGCTGTTATCGGGACCATGTATGTTGAAGGAAAAGCAAATGCCGCCATTGATGCTGTCTGGGCCAAGATGCCGGCAAAAGCGGGAGAGAAAGTTTCCGCATCCGATGTCAGCGTCAACGTGATGGATATCCTGCCGGCAAACAAGGAGTATTACCGGTTTGACGGTTCTCTGACCACGCCGCCCTGTTCAGAAGGAGTGCGCTGGATGGTAATGAAGAATCCTGTGGAAGTGTCAAAAGAGCAGGTTAAAAAGTTTCATTCCACCATGCACGGTGATACTAATCGACCTGTGCAGCCTTTAAACGCAAGGGTTATTATCCAGTAGCAGGATAAATATTTCTGAACGCAAAAAATTCTGGTCTACAGAAAGCAAAAAAGTCTATTAAAAAGCCGGAGAGAGATTTATTTTCTCTCCGGCTTTTTTGTTATTCAGATGGCATCCATCTTTCAAATTAGAATATTAAAGGATAATAGTGTATTATAAAATAATGGTGTCTTGCGTTTTGCTATTCTGCTTTTAAGTCATTGCCGTATTAGTTGTTGATAATGGAAACATGTTCTCAGCAAAAAAATATCTCGAGTGGTTTATAAGCCATTTCCAATAATGACCGGATCTAGAAATATAGTTCAAAACTTCCATCTTCTGGTTGTCGACGATTCACCGGTTAACCGGAAAATGCTCACACTGCAGCTGCGAAAGCATGGATATTCCATAACAGCAGTAGAGGACGGCCATCAGGCCATTGAGATTATCCAAAAACAGCCATTTGACCTCATCCTTCTTGATATAATCATGCCAAAGGTAAGTGGGTATGAAGTGCTCGAACTCTTTAAGGCACATCCGGTTCACCGGCATATTCCGGTAATTGTCGTGTCATCCGTAGATAATACGGAAAGCGTGGTCAGGTGTATCAAGCTCGGAGCAGAGGATTATCTGATCAAGCCATTTAACCCGGTGCTGCTTAAGGCAAGAATCAGTGCGAGTCTTGAAAGGAAGCATCTTCAGGACCAGGAGAGGAGTGTATTCCAAAAGTTACAGGAAGAACAAAGGAGGTCGGAGCGTTTACTGCTCAATATTTTCCCCAAACCCATTGCTCAACGTTTAAAGCAGGGAGAGTATACTATTGCTGATTATTTTGCCGAGGTTACCGTGCTTTTTGCCGATATCGTCAAATTCTCCACCATTGGTTCGCATCTCTCTCCTCCTGAATTGGTGGACTTTCTCAACTTTGTATTTTCCACTTTTGATAATCTTACGGAAAAGCACGGCCTGGAAAAGATTAAAACCATCGGAGATGCCTATATGGTTGTGGGGGGACTGCCCCTGCCTGACAAAAAACATGCTGAAAAAGTTGCGGAAATGGCTCTTGATATGTTTGATGCATTGGAGCAGATACGAACTCAGGACGGCAATAAGATTTCCATGCGCATCGGCATCAGCACCGGACCGGTGAGTGCGGGAGTGATCGGCACAAAGAAGTTCAGCTACGATCTCTGGGGCGACACGGTAAACGTGGCAAGCTGTATGGAATCCCGCGGGATTGCAGGAAAGATCCAGGTATCGGATACTACCTACAAACTTTTACAACAAAAATTTGTTTTTGAAAGAAGAAAGGGAGCCATCAGGGTCAAGGGAAAGGGCGAAATGCCGACATATTTCCTTGCCGGTAGGAAGGGTTGAAATGATATTCAGGAGAGAGGTCCACATCCGACCAATAGGGACCGCTTTCCCTAAATACCCTAGAAAACATAAACCACCGATGCTGTCCAGCCATGGGTTATGTCATATGATTCAATCACTTCTTCTCTGCCTGGTCCCCGGGCTTCCATCCTGAAAACCTGATAACGGTACCCTGCCTGAAAAAGCCAGTCTTGGAATGGTCTGTAGGTAAATGTTGCTTCACCGTTAAAACCAAGGTCCGACCAGGGCTTGATATCCTCGTCTACGCCAGTGTTTGGTTCTTTGAGGGTCAGTTCCGGGAACATGGTATACAACACCCCCAG